>DQGU01000243.1 GCA_003524565.1 Rhodospirillaceae bacterium | reverse complement strand
TTTGCGCTCAATGTTACGGAAATAATTCTATTTAACGATATAACCCACTTCGGGCGTCGCAAAAACCTCCCGCCCGTTTTCGGTGATACGCGCGTGCAGTTTGTACCGCCCCCGTCGCAGCATCCACAGATGTGATGCTTTCGCGGCGGGCGCACCAAGGCTTTCACCATTCACAAACCACTCCACCACCTGCCCTTCGCGCAAGCCCGACAGGCGAAACGCGAATTCCTGCATATCCATCGGCACGCGCGGGTCGATGGCCATGTGCAGCCCTTCTGTCGGCTGCAAAATGCCATAGTGCGCATCGGCGCTGGCCGCGATGGTTTCTTCCGCTGCCGCCGCGCCCGGCATAAACCATTCGCTGCGCATGTAGCAGCGCGCGGCATCGCGACTGTCTTCGATGCACACATCGCGCAGCACCAGCTGCGGGCTGATTTTCAATTTTTCCGTCGCGCGGCCGCGGTTCAGCTCGCTGAACACGCTGCGCAGCGCCAGCGCGGGCCCCGTGCCGCCCGTCACACCATCCGTCGGGCGGTGGTCGAGGTTCCCCATCCATATCCCCGCCACATACCTATCGTTATACCCGACCGCCCAGGCATCACGGTAATCCGTCGATGTGCCGGTTTTAACCGCCGTTTGCAGTGGGAAATTCAAAACGCTGCTAGCGCCGAATTCCATCTGGCGCGCATGCGGGTCAGACAGGATATTACCAATCAAACTCGCCGCCGCTTCGCTGTAAATGCGTGCCCCGCCACGCGGCGCCGGGTCATCCATCAACAGATGCAGCGGGTTTTGCACCCCGCCCGACGCCAACGCGGCATAACCGGAGACCAGCTCCAGCAACGTGACTTCACCGTTGCCGAGGGCAAGGCCGTCATCATAAACATCCGCCCCGCGCACCAGACTTTCAAAGCCGAGGCGGTGCAGCGTTTGCAAATAATTCTTCACACCCACATGGCGGATGGTTTTGACGGCGGGGATATTCAGCGAATTGCCCAGCGCCTCGCGCAGTGTGATGCGGCCATAGAACGTGTTGCTGTAATTGCGAAAACGGTGCAGCCCCGCCCCGACCGCGCCCGAATAGGGACTGTCGTCGATAATCGTGCTGGCCGTCCATCCGGCATCAAGGGCGGCGGCGTATAAAAACGGCTTGAGCGCGGAGCCCGGCTGGCGCGGCACGGTCACGGCGTCGATTTGCCCGCCCGATGTTTGTGCGTCCCCCGCGCCCGCAACCACCCATGCCAGAATTTCGCCCGTGCGGTAATCGGCCACCAGCGCGGCGGCGTTATGCAGGTTTTTAGGCTTCAGCGCGCGCACGCGGTCATCGACGATTTTCTGCACCCGCATTTGCAAACCTGCGTCCAGCGTGCTTTGCAGTTCCGCCGCGCCGCCCGATGCGTGATGCTGGCGCAGGTAAGAAACCATGTGCGCCGCATCGACAGGCAAAGACGGTTTTTGCAAAATAAACGCCTGCGCCGCCACATGCGCACGCGCGGCAGCATCCAGCCTGCCCGCCGCCGTCAAACTATCCGCCAGACGCAAAATAGCACCATCAATACGCGCCGCGTCGCGGTAAAGGTCATAGCCGCTGGGCGCGCGCACCAGCACCGCCAGCGCCAATGTTTCCTTGGCGCTGAGCGTATCAATATCGCGGTTGAAATAATACCGCGCCGCCTGCGCCACCCCGCGCCGCCCCGATGCGTAAGGCACTTGGTTGAGGTAGAATTCCAGTATCTGCGGCTTGCTGGCCAGTTTTTCCAGCTGCGCGGCTTCTATCCCCTCCAGCCATTTCGACCACAAACTGCGCGGGCGCGGATGCAGCTGGCGCACGACCTGTTCGGTCAGCGTGCTGGCGCCGCGCACCGTGCCGCGTGCGCGGATATTTTGTACAAGCGCGCTGCCCCGCGCGCGCCAGTCCACGCCGCCGTGGCTGTAAAACCGCTTGTCTTCGGATTGCAAAAACGCCTGCACCAGCAAATCCGGCATATCGTGCAGCGCACGGATGTCGGACGTGTTCCAGCGGGTATGATAGCTGGCCGTCAGCGGTTGGCCGCTGCGGTCGGTCACACGGGGCTGCGCCGTATCGCGCGCGGCCAGGCGCCAGCTTTGCCCGGCAGGCTGCAGCGATGCCCATGTCGCTGCGCCCAAAACAAGGACGCAGAGCAAAGGCAGCGCAATCGCCAGCCGCAGAAAATATTTACGGCGCAGCGACATCCAGCTGACCCATTACCCCTTTGCCGAAAACGTCGGGGTCATACATTTCTTCGGCATGCACGGGCATGTGGGCGAAGGTGCCCTCCGCAATCGCCTGCGCGGTATAGCTCAGGTGGTAATTACCCGCGGGCAGATAGTCGGAATAGAACACGGCGCGGTCATGGCGCAGCTCCTTGTGATAGAAACTCCAGCGCTCCGCCCCATATCCGCGCCAGTCGCTGAAACGGAACCACCACGAACCGCCATCCATTTCCATCTTCGCCTTGTCGGCGTCAACTGCGGATGCCGTCGCCAAATCGCGGTTGACGGTTTCAAGCCCGCCCGGCAGCGGGTCATCGACCACCACGAAATTGCGCGCGGCAGGCAGCGACAGGTAAATATCCGCCCGCACAACCTCGCCGCGCTTCACGGTATCCTGCGGTTTCAGCAAATGCCATTTTCCGTCACGCTCCACGCTGTATTCGCGGCGGATTGCCATGCCGGCATTGGTGGATGTGCTAAAATCTGATTTCGGCGCGTAGTGCAGGCGTGCGGCGTAATAAAGCCGCCCGCTGCCCGTGCGTTCGATATCCAGCGCAGCTTTACGCCCCACGTCATCCGGCTGCATCCGGCGGCCAAGCGTGACCGGCGCGTCGCGCAAATCGGTGAAGGACGCTTCACCAAAAGGCTCGCCGCCGAATTTGGTTACCACCTCCATCGCCACGGGCTCTTTTTCGTACACGCGGCTGTAGGACGTGAGGGCGTTCATGCAGAACATATTTTCCTGCGTGTTTTGCCAATAATCGCGCCCTTTGCGTGTCTGGGTAATCGTACGCACCATTTTGAACGGCGCATCGCCGACCAGCTTGCGCCCGTCGTCGCGCCCCGCATAAACGGTGAAGGCGTCCAGAATGGCGCAGTTATCACGCATGGGCGTCGCCAGAATGCGGGTATAGCTGTCGTCCAGCTCCTCGGTGAACATGAACTTGCCGCCCGTCTGGTTCGCGTGCGAAAGAATGTCTTTCGCCGCTTCCTCCGCCAGCGCGCCGCCTTCCTTGAAGCTCAAGGCTGCGCGCAGGTAATGCGCTTTGCCGAACAGGCTCATGCCTTTCACATGCGGGCGGTAACGCTGCAAATCATCCATCGTCACCTTGCCTTCATGCGCGGACAGCGCCGCCAGCGCAACGGCGCGCACGGTGGAGCGCATGCCTTCGGTATAAAACCCGGGCGCGGTATCGTTGCGCAGCAGGTTTTGCAGATAGGCGTGCAGTTTTTTCTCGACCGCTTCGGGCACTTTGTATCCGGATGCCTTCAGCCAGTTGAACGCCAGCGCGGTATAGGCGCTGAGATACGGGCTGACGTATTCGTCGCGCGCGAGGAAGAAACTCATGCCCCCGTTCGGCGCCTGAAACGCCGCCGCGTTATCGAGCGTTTTTTGCGGCAGCTTATCGCTGCCGTCCCAGCCGAAGCCTTCGGGCATATAGGATTTCAGGTTTTGGAAATGCGCGGCCATCACGCCTTTGCTCAAAATCTGCTCCCAGCACAGATAGGGGTAGTCCCGCATGTATTTGAACGCGCCATCGACCGCGGCAATCACGCTGGGCGCCAGCACAACGCTGACCCCGCCGACATCCGTATAAATACCTTCGGGCACGGCAATGCTCTCGCTCACCTTCGCATCCGTCGTCGTGCCGTAATTGGCGGCGGTTTCCATGGAGCGCATTTTGCCCACGGGCACACGGTGCGTCATGCCGTCGCCATCAAGCGCATCATGCGCCTTGACCGTGAAAACCAAATCGCCGCGCACCAACGCCGCCTGCTCCGGCAGCGCCGTTGTCGCCACGGGCATATAAACGGTGGTGCGTTTATATGGCTCCAGCGTTATCCGCTGCGTCGTTTTGGCGGGGGTTTTGGCGGTATCGACCGGCCCTTCGACAGCTATGTCCACATCCAGCGTGCGCGGTTTATCCGTGCGGTTCATAACGCTGAATCCTGCCTTGAATGTGTCACGCTCCGTCACCTGGTTCGGCATCACAGGGCGCACTTCGGTCGGGCGGTTAACCTTGAACGTCCCCTGCCCCAGCCCCAGCCTGTCCGTCGGAGTCACCGCCATGGCCAGTACGCGCCAGCCTGTCAGGTTATCCGGCAATTCAAACGTAAAGCTGGCATTGCCCTTGCTGTCCGCATTCAGCGACGGATTCCAATAAGCAACGAATTTGAACAAATCGCGCATGGCAAAATCCGCGCCGCCGTCACCGCCCGGATTGGCGCCTTTTTTCTCGAACTTCTGGCGGCCAATCAGGCGCGTCAGCAGGTTGTAGTTTTTAAGGTCGAGGCCTTCGAGCGTATAAAAACCGCCGTAGGGGTCATAGGCCTTCGCGCCGCCCGCAATCAAATCGAACACGGCCTCGTCCAGAACGGCGACGGCAAACTCAACCGGCTCGCGCCCTTGCGGAAACTTCGGCACACCGTTCAGTGTCACCGTCACCTTGTCGCGCGGACGGTAAACGTCGGCATCCGCTTTGACACTGACGGTCATTTGTTTATAGGGGTCCTTGACCGGCACGGTCACATAGCCCATGCGGAACGACGGTTTGCCCATATCCACACCACCTTCAATCGGTGCCTCCGCCGCGCGCGGGGACGTGACGACGATGGACAGATAGAAACCGGGCAGGTAATCCGGCTTCACGGGGATTTCGATGATGGGCGTGCTGCCCTCCAGCTTCATGGTGAAACTGTCGATAACGCCGTAGCGCTCCACCGTCACCAATGCCTCCGCCCCCGGCCAGGGGTTTTTGACCAGATAACGCGCGGTATCGCCGACGTTGTATTCTGCCTTTTCCGGCACGATGGGCAGAAGCACGTCGCTTTCGTTATGCCACATCACAAAATCGCGGCCGGCAACCCAGAGGTATTGCGCGCTGCTGTGGGGGCGTTTTTGCGTATCTTCAATCGAGGCCGTTGCGCGGTAATATCCGGCACTATCGGGCGTGAAGCTGCACGCTTCAGCCCCCTTGCCTGACGTGCCCTTGCAATCGCCCGCCGCTTCCCATTCTGTTGAATACTCGGTCAGGTAGGCATTGCCCGCGCCCTTGACCTTGGCGGCCTTGGTCACTTGCTTTTCAAAAGCGACGGTGACGGGGACGCCTTCGGTAATCTGGCCGCGTTCATCGACGACGATGAATTCGACTTTGGATTCTTCCTTGGCGTTATAAACCCACTTGGTGCCGCGGATACCGACGAAACGGTCACGGCCGACGAAATCGGCCTGCGCCTGCGACGCGATATATTTGCCGCGTTCATCCTGTACGGCGGTTTCGACCGTCAGGCGGCCATAAACGATGTCTTTCACGTCCAGCTTGAAGCGGGTTTCAAGGTCACCCTGCGCATTCAGCGGCGCATTTTCCTGATGCACCTGACGCGCGTATTCATCTTCGCTGCTGGCGAAATAAAAACCTGCCGTGGCCGGATTTTTAGGATTCAAGCCGAGGGGCATCAAATTTGCCGTCACGCGCGCATTGGCATCGGTATAGGGCCCGCCGGAATGCAGGCGCGCCGCGCTTTGCACTTCGACTTCCTGCCCGTCAGCGAACAAATCGCCGTTCAGGTTCGCACTGACGCGAAACGGTGCGGGCGTGAAATCGCTGACAAGCACACGCAGCGGCGTCCAGACGTAATTCTGCTGCTGTTCATACTCGCTGAGGCTTTTCTGCTCCGGCAGGAAATCGCCGCTGAGGCGGAATTGATACCAGCCGACGGGTGCGTTTTCCGTCACGGTAAATTTACCGTCAAACGCGCCATAGTTGCTCAGGCGCACATCTTCAACTGTCGATACAACGTTATCCATCGGGTCGATGATTTCAAGTTTGTACCCCGTTTTGGGCGCAGGCGTCAGCGTGCGGTCGTCTTCGTTGCGGACGTAGATTTTATATTCAATCGTATCGCCCGCGCGGTAAATGCCCTGCGCGGTTGCGCCCCATGCGCGGATATGTCCGAATTTGCGGCGGTTGGCGGCATAGATGCTTTCGTTCGACGCGCGCCATGTATCAATGCCGAATTCCCACGCCGCGGGCAGCAGCGCCATATCATCGCCCTTGTCCACGCGCACAACAATACGCGGCGTTTCATCGCCGTATCCGCGCGACAGCTCCAGCATCGGGTCGACGCTTTCGGTGCCCGCAAGGCGCGCAAGACCGTTTGCGCCCGTGCGCGCGGAAACCAGCGTATTATCCGCCGACGGCTGCGACAGCGCCGAAATCGCATCGCGGTAGAATGTGACCTTTGCCCCTTCAACCGGCGCGCCCGTCGCCATATCCGTCACCCAGACGAGGGAGGAAAAATGCCCGATTTTTGCATGCACCTGCCACGGCGTTACCTGCGCGAACAATTTACGTTCATAGGGCGATTTTTGCGGCACGTCCGGCTCGGTCGCCAGATAACCGTAAAGCGCGCCGCTTTTACCCCCCAGCGCTTCGCGCACGCCGACAGGCACCGCGAATTGCACGTTGCGCACATCAGGCAGCGCGGTTTCGAGTTTTTGCTCTTCCTTGACGCCCGCCGCCGTCACGCTGCGGTAATTCAGCACGGTTTTTTGCAGGTTATTGACGTAGAGCGGCACTTCGCTGTCCGTTTGTGCCTCGAGTACGGCGGTATTGTGTATCAGCTCGAAATTCGGGCGGCGGTTGTCGGTGGCGAATGTCAGGACAAACCCCTTGGGCAGCGTACGGCTGAATTCATCTTCAAGGGCGGTCGCCGGCGTTTGCTTGCCGAACAACCCGCGCAGCCATGCCGTGAACCGTGCCCAAAAACCGCGTTTGGGCTCTTTGAGCTCAAGCGTATATTCCTGCATGGCCTTAAGCCCTTGCGGCAGGAAAATTTCGTAGGTATTGCCTTTTTCATGCGCGCGGCCAAGGCGGGAATATTCCTCCGACAAATCGCCCCAGACATCATCGGCCGCAGCGGCGTTGCCGAGGGCGGGCGTGAATGTCAGATGCTTTTTGACCTGCGCGCGCATCACAGGCACCGAAAAGCGCAGCGCCACCGGCGCCATGGGGTTGCAAAGCGCGTTTGTTTTTTGCCCGGGCGCGACAAGAATTTCATTGTCATCGTTATCCGTGCAGCGCAGGCCGACAAGGCTGAATGCGGGGAAGGTATCGAATACCGTCACTTCGCGGTCGGCCACCGACGGCGTATCCCCCTCCGCCGATACAAGGCCCGGCTGTACACGGAATGTCACGCGGGTATCCAGCGGCAATTCTTTCGCAGGTTCGCCCGTCAGGACGCGGTAATAGGTCTCGCCGTCTTTCTGAATGGCCTCGTGGCCTTTTTCCGGCTTGTGCAGTTTGATTTTGGTTTTCTTGCCGGAGATGTCAAAAAACAGCGCCTGCTCGGCAGATTTCAGCGTCACCGGCTGGTTGAATGTCACACGGATTTGCGGCGAGCCGGGCGCGCGCCATGTCTGAAACCAGCTGTGGCGCACATCGGCGCGCTGGGTGATGAAATTATGCTCATACGGCGCGGCAATCGTCGCACCATCTTCCGCCGCAATGCCCGGGCGCACGGTGATGCGGTAATCGGTCGATTGTTTCATCGCCGTACCATCGCCCAGATTGCACGACAGCGTGGTTGTGTTTATCCAGCGCCATTCGCAATCCAGCGCGGGCGTGATGGTGACGGGGATTTCATCCGCCGTGCGCTCCATCCGGCCAATCGGCACGACGGGGCGGTTAAAGGTAATCGCAATCTGGCGACCAGCCGGCACATCCTGCCCCTCCGGCGTGATGCGCGTGATTTCAAGCGGGGCGGCGGCGGGCGCCTCTGTTTGCGCATGCGCGAGCGGCGCGGCGAACAACGTGAACAGAGACAAAGCAAAAACAGCAGAAAGCGTCCGCATGGAAATACCTCGGGCTTGAATAAAATATCGACGGGTGAGTCTGGCAAATCATAATGAAAAAGCTGTGAAGATGCGAGACATCCCTGCGCGCGGCGTCATTTGTGTTTTTATTGGCGTTTTTATTCATAAGCGTTTAAAAATATATCCACAGGACAAGACCGCAGAACGAGGACGCCCATGAACAGCCAAAGCACCGCGCAGCAGCCCCCGCAAGACGACGAAAACGGCCTTGCCGCACGCCGCACGCCGCCCGTGGTCGATGCGGAGGTTATCGGTGAAGAACCCTCCCCCGCCGCTGACCCGTCCGGCCGCCCTGCAGCTGCGCAGACGGAGGGGTTTATGGCCAAGCTGCAACCGCTGCTGGATACCGCGCACCGCGCCTTTACCGAACATCCCGCCGCTGCGGGCGAAACCTATTGGCAGCACCTGTGGTTCACGCTCAGCATGGGGGCGCGCCTGATGATGGCAGGGTTTGTGATTTTGCTGCACGGCATTCTACCTTTTACGCTGACCTATACGGGCAGCAACATGCTGAAAAAATGTAATAAAATATTGTCGGAGCGCGCCATCAAGGCGCAAATGCCCTGTGAATCGCCCATGCCTTTTGGCGATAATATTTAAGCCCTCCGCCTAATCCCCCGCCCGTTACCCCCTCCGTACACGCCGGATGGGGCTGCTTGGCCGAATGCAGGCTTGACAGAACATGCCCCCTGTGGTCATTTGACCCAACTTCTTTTTTACATTTTATGAAAATGGATTGCGCGTGACAGGCCACGCCCGCCGCCCGTAAAGCCACAGAGCCCGAGGAGCATCCCATGAACGAACCTGAAAAAACACCCGATACCGTCCAAGACGACATCACCCCCGCTGCCGCCAACGGCAACCAGCCCCTCACCGCCATCGGCGGCACGGCGCAAGAAGACACCCCGAAGAAAAAATACGGCTGGGGCAAAAAAGCGCTCAGCATCACTTTCAACATCGCGGCGGGTGCCGCGGCCGCTGCGGCCGCAAAAGCCGTTGTCGCCGTGCCCATGGCAATGATGTCCGCGCCGGCGGTTGCAACGCTGCTGGTTTCGTCTTTCGCCGTTGGCGCGGCCATGACCGTCATGTGCCACGCCGGCCAGACCTACAGCGCCAAGAAAAAAGGCGTTGAAGGCCCGAAATTCTGGACCAAGCAAAACCGCAACGTGTTTTTGAAATCCAGCGGCTTTGCCCTTATCGGCGGTGCACTGTTCATGGGCTTTGGCGAAGTCATGGATAAATTCTTCGCCCCCACGCCCGATGCTGCCCCCGCAGCCGCCCCCGTGGAAATAAAACCCGAGCCCGCAATTATCGCCACGCCCGAGCCCGCCCCCGTGGTCGAGCAAGTTATCGCAGCGCCCGTCCCCGTACCGTGCCCGACGCCGATGGAATCGTTCAGCGCGCTGATTGACGGCCACAGCGTGTCCGAGCGCGTCAGCGATGCCATCGCCCGCGCAGGTTCCGACAATGCCCGCGTTGCGGCGCAGGGCGCCAAAGACCTCGCCTTCTTCGCCTTCAACGGCTTTGACGGCGTGCCGAAAGACCACACCGTTGCCGCTGGCCTGTTCCAGCAGGCGGCCGAAGCCGGCAACGTGCAAGCCAAAATCGACCTGCTTTATATGCAGTTCCACGGCCTTGGCGGCGTGACGGCAAACCCGTCCGCAGCGCTTTCCGCGATGAACGACATCGGCACCCCGCGCGCCGAAATGTTCGTCCAGCAATGGGGCGGCGCCGACAAAATCACCGAACGCGTCGCGTTCGATGCGAAGGCTATCCTCTCCGGCGTCAAACTCTGCCCGACGCCGTAAGGTTTACAAAGCCAACAAAAAAGCCGGCCTGTCAAAAGGCCGGCTTTTTTGTTTCTAACGCACATTAGAAAATCTTCCCCTCGAACGGGTTTTTGCCAGCGGGGTCTTCGACCTCCACCACCCAGACGTCCGGGTCGCGGGCAATGGCGCGTTTGATATATTCATCGGCGCGGCGCTCATCGACGGGGGCATCGTCAAAAACCTGCATCCAGCCCATGGCGCCGTCCATATCGCGCGTCTGGTTGAGCAAAAAGCAGCCGAGTGTGCGCATGCCTTCGCGCATCACGATTTTCACCATGACCGTGCCCGCGGCATAGGCCCCCTTGTGCACGACATAAACGGGAATGGCCGCGCTGATGCAGCGGCGGATATGCGCATCCACCCAAAGTCCGGTGGGCAGACGTTCGTCTTCGCTCGGCGCGCACATGTGGATTATTTCTTCAGCTTGTGGCCGAACATCTCGAAGGTATGGTCAACCATCTGATAGCCGAGGTCGGCGGCAATTTTATTGATAAGCGCGACCAGTTCTTCGCTCTGGAACTCCACAACCTGCCCCGTCTCGGTATCGACGAGGTGGTAGTGATGGCCGTGGTCAACTTCGAAGCGGGCGGAGCTGTCCTTGAAATCATGTTTCAGAACCAGACCCAGCTCGTTCAAAAGGCCGAGGGTGCGGTAAACCGTCGCGATGCTGATGGAGCTATCCACCTGACGCGCCCGCTCGCACAGCGTCTCGACCGAGGGATGGTCTTCGGATTCCTCAAGAACCTTCAAAATCACCTTGCGTTGGTCGGTGATTTTAAGGCCGGCTTCGGTACATTTTTGCAGCAACATAGACATGCTTATTTTATAACCGAAACGGTCCGTCTTGGCCATAGGCGTTTTTGGGGATTTTCCCTTTTATTCAAGCGGGATAGCCTTTGCGGGAATCACGCGGAACGCCGGAAACGACATGGTGACGGTCGTCCCCATCCCCTCGCGGGAGCTGAGGGAGATATGCCCGTCGTGCAATTCAACCATCGCCTTGGCCAGCGGCAGCCCCAGCCCCGTGCCCTGCCCCTTGTAGCTGCGCGGGTCACCCACCTGACCGAAAGGCTCCATCACATAGCGCAGCTTGTCTTCGGGGATGCCGGCGCCGTGGTCGGCGATTTCGATGACAAGGCTGTTGTCGTTGCTGATGCGCGCCGACACGGCAACGTCGGTGCCTGGGGGCGAGAATTTGACGGCGTTCGATACCAGATTGATAAGTATCTGGCGCAACAGCCGCTGGTCCCCCTTGATGAAGGGCAAATCGGCCGGAATATCGGTACGCAAGCCAACCTGCGCTGCCTGCGCGCGCGGCAGCATGATACGCCCGACGGAGCGCATGACATCATCGACCGCAACCTCGGTTTCCATCAAATTCACCTTGCCCGCCTCAATCTTCGACATGTCCAGCACGTCGTTGATGATGTCGAGCAAATGGCGCGCGCTGAAATGGATATCGCCGATATATTCTTCGTACTTCGGGTTGGATATGGCGCCGAAGGTTTCGTTCTTTATCATCTCGGAAAAGCCGATGATGGCGTTGAGCGGATTGCGCAGCTCGTGGCTCATATTCGCAAGGAAGGACGATTTCGCGCGGTTGGCGACATCGGCATCCTGCTTGGCACGGCGGAGTTTGCGCATCATGTTCTTGCGTTCCGTCACGTCGCGGATGGTCGAAACCATGAAACGGCGTTTTTGCGACAGCTCCATCAGCGCCGTTGTGACCACCACATCGGCGGCGGCGCCGTCTTTTTTGAGGATGCGCACTTCGCGCGTGCCGTGACGGCCTTTTTGCATGAAAGCGGCGTAAAGCTTGCGCGAAATCGACTGGTCGTCGTCGGGGATAAGCAGGGTGAAATCCTCGCCCAGCAAATCTTCGCGCGACCATTCGTAATCGGCCAGAAAGGTATCATTCACCCGCACAATCCGGCCATGATGGTCGGTAACCACAATACCAAGACCGCTGGCATCGAACAGCGAGGTCAGCAGCATGATGGCATCGTCACGCTCCCGCTGCAGCTGCGCGCTGTCCAGCGTATCGGGGCGCGCCATGACGTCGATATAGCGCACGCGCCCTTCGGCATCGATAACGGGGTTGAAAATAAATGCCTGCATCTTCAGCCCCGATGCCGTGCGCGGCACAGCATTGAACGTGACCGCGCGGCGCACCTTCAGGCAGGACAGGAAAGATTGTTCAATCTGGTCAGCAACCGTGCTGGAAAACAAATCGCGCGCGCTGCGCCCCACCATGTCTTCGCGCTGCATTTCAAAATACTGCGCGGCCACGGCATTCACCTCGGCAAAGATAAAACGGCCATCCGCCTCCACCGACATCACCATGCGCGCCACAGGCGCCGCAAGGAACATCAGACGGAAATCTGTATCCGCTACGAATCCTGTGATGTTGCTATGAGGTTCGGAAATGGTCATGAAACGCCGGGCTGCAATGGAAGACACGAAACACCTACCTTTTTGGTAGCATGTAAATAACAAAAAACTGGTTAACAAAACCTTTCCAGCGCGGCGTTAAAAACATGTTTTTTCCTGAAAAAGCATATACTTAAACAACCGTACAAAAACTAATTTTGCCCGCGCCCCTTTTATTGACATAATCAATTTGACAGGGGTACATAAATACCTTATAAAGTTTATGCGAATGGTTCGCAAAAAGCACTCACTTGAACACAAGGAGCGACACACATGAACTCTTTCGACCGACAGTTCCAACAGCGTCTGGAATTCATCTTCAAAAAGGCGGAAATCGACCAGCGCGTCGAAGCTGAACGCAAGGCCGCCCGCGAAGCGCAAAACCAGAATGACAGCAGCGCCGCCAAGCCCTGCCCGAAGAAAGACGCACCGAAGCCGCGCTAACCCCGCGATTGACAGGGCACAGCGAAAATTCCGCCGCGCCCGTGCCAATAAAAAGACGACAGACTTAAATGCTTGACCGCCCAACGGCTAAAATCGTACGGGCGGTTTTGTTTTGTGCGGGCTTTTAAGGATGCGGCGTTAAACGCCGTCTTTGCTGCGGTCGCGCGCGAATTGCGCCAAGGCTGACAGCTCGCGGTATTCGGAAATGCGGTTGCCGCCGCCGCGTTTGGATTCCGCCAGGGCCTGTTTGGCATAGCCGACGCAAACATCCGGCTTTTCACGCTGGATGGCTTCGGCGATTCCGAAAGATGCCGTGACTTTCAGCTTCTCCCCCGTTTGCATGAACACGGGATTGTTTTCAATCTCCCCGCGCAGACGGTCCATGACGGAGCAGGCATCCATGAATTCGACATGCTTGAGCACAAGGATATATTCCCCCTTGCCCAGATAATACGCATCGTCGAAAGAGCGCACGGTGCGCGCAACAACCTGCGCCACGGCGGCATAAATCAAATCCATGCCGCGGCGGTCATATTTTTGCGAAAGGGCTTCGAGGTTATCAATCTCGATATTCGCGATGCTGAAAGACGTGCCCTTGCGGTCGAAGCGGTCTTGTTCGCGCTTGATGTCGTTGCGCATGCCGGCAATGGTGCGCAGCCCCGTTACGGGGTCAACCGCCGTCGAAGAGTCGGCCAAATCCTGCTGCAAACGGCGGATGTGATTGATGAAGTTGTCGCACTGGTTTTCAATGCCGTCATAAAGCGCCAGCGTCGGCGCGGCACCGCCTGCGCAATGTTCCAGTATCAAACGCGCGGCTTTGCACATTTCTTCGTGCGCATGCACCAGACGCTCCACCACCGCACGGTCCACCGTGCCGCGGTCTGCTTCGCGCTTGCACCATATCAGCATCGCCGACGGTGCATTCGCATCTGCCGGCCGCGCTTGCGAACCCGGAAAGAAACATTGACGGATGACTTCGTTACGCCAATCAAGGATGGTCTCGATTTCCGAGACAATCATGTCTGTCGAAATAACCTGGGCGTATGAAACGGCCACGATAAACCCCTTGAAACCCGCGAAAAATATTATAGAAAAGAGAAGGTTTCTTCTCTTCTTAAAATAATCTTACTTTATTAAAATATCGTAAGCGCGGAATTTGCACAACGTCTTCGGACGTCTTCGGACGTCTTCGAGCGTCTTGGGGCGGCCAAAGCGGGCGGGATTTTACACCACCCACTCTTTTTGCGCTTCATCCAGCCGGTTGGCACCAATCGCGGCGCGCACTTCGCGCATCAGACGGTTCATGGTCGCCACATTATGGATTGAAAGCAGCGTCATGCCGAGCGACTCGCCCGTGCGGAACAGGTGATGGATATACCCGCGGCTGTGGTGACGGCAGCAATAGCATTCGCAAGTCTTATCAACCGGGTCCTGGTCTTTCATATACTGCGCGTTGCGCAGGTTCATGCGCTCTTTCGGTGCGCCCTTGACCAGCGCCCAGCCGTGGCGGGCAATACGCGTCGGTGACACGCAATCGAATGTATCCATGCCTGCGCGTACGTTGGTGAAAATATCAATGAAACTGCCAATGCCCAGCAGATGCACGGGGCGGTCGGGGTGGATATGCGCGCTGCACATCGCGACGACTTCGTACATTTGCTCTTTGTGGCTGCCGAGGGAGCCGCCGACGGCCGTCGCGAAGAAATCGCGGTCGCGCGTCCATTCACAGGAAATGCGGCGCAGGTCTTCGTACACGCCGCCCTGTACGATACCGTACATGCGCTGTTTGCCGTCGTCCTTGCGTTTCCATTCCGCCAGCGAGCGGTCGCCCCAGCGCATGCTCATCTCCATCGACTTCGCGGTATATTCGCGGTCAACGTGGAAGGGCGTACATTCATCCAGCTGCACAATCAAATCCGCGCCGAGTTTACGCTGGATGTCGATGGAGCCTTCGGGCGTCAGGAAAAACTTTTTGCCGTCCAGATAAGACTGGAACGCCGCGCCCTCTTCGGAAATTTTCAAAATGGTTTTCTTGCGGTGACGCTGGCCGCGGCCTTTGATTTCATCGGCAACAGAGCCATAACCGAGCGAGAAAATCTGAAACCCGCCGCTGTCCGTAAACATCGGGCCGTCCCAGCCCATGAATTTGTGCAGCCCGCCCATTTCGGCAATCAAATCCGGCCCCGGCGACAGCATCAGGTGGTATGTGTTCGACAGGATGATGTCGGAGCGCGCATCGCGCATCTGCTGCGGCGACAGGCCTTTGACAGACGCCTTGGTGCCGCAGAAAATAAAATTCGGCGTTTCAATCGTGCCGTGCGGCGTGGTCAAGCGGCCAAGGCGCGCGTAGGAATTGGGGTCGCGGTGCGTGATGTCGAAGGCAAAGGTCATGATGCGAAAAGCCCAGCGGGGGTAAGACAAAAACCGGCAATAAAAAAGGCGGGAGATATCGCTCCCGCCCTTTTTAAATCTTCAGCCAAATCAGGCGGCTTTCGCAGCGGCCTTTTTGGTCAGCTTGCGGCGCGGCTTCGGCTCGGGCTTCGGCAGTTCGCCGACTTTCGCCACGATGGCCTTGCGCACTTTGCGCAGTTCGGTCGGCAGTTTCGTCGGCGCGGTGCCGAGAAGGTATGCGTCGATACCGCCTTTGTGTTCTACCGTGCGGATGCCGTGCGTCGTGGTCTTGACCTTGACGTTTTTCGCCAGCGCAACGCTGTAGAAAGAAGCGTCCTGCAGGTTCGGCAGGAAACGGCGCTTGGTTTTGTTGTTCGCGTGGGACACGTTGTTGCCGACCATCGGCCCTTTGCCCGTAATTTCGCAACGTCTGGTCATGGTATTTATCCTTGTTTCACTTTATATATGCCCGTGGCCTTGCGGCGGCATGGGCGAGAATCCTTTAGACGCAGCAAGATATGTTAAGCGCGCCCCTGCCGTCAAGGCTTTTAAGCCCCATTTTGGCGGGAAATCAGCCCTATTTAATTTTCATAATTGTTATCATCATCGGTTTTTGACCTTTGGTTCGGGAAAAGCTATAAAAAAGCACCCCCATCACCCAGAGGAGCCGCGTAAAGCGCCATGACCGCCCCTATTCCCTTTGTCGATAAAAAGACCGCCAAGAGCACGCCCGTCACCCCGCTTTCCGCCGACAGCTTCGCCGACTGGCTGAAACAGCAGGACGACAAAACCCGCAACTGGGTCGCGGCCAGCAATTTCAAGGCCAGCGAAGGCGCGGTTTTGTTCCTGCCCGATGACAAGGGCGGCATCGCCCGCGTGCTGTACGGTGTTGGCAAGGATGACAGCCTTTATACCTACGCCGACCTGCCGTCCAAGCTGCCGAAGAACGCAGCCGGATATTACATCGACAAAAAAATGACCGATGCGCGCGCCACGCAAGCCGCGCTCGGCTGGGCGCTGGGTTCGTACCAGTTCACCGATTACAAACCGTCGAAGAAACGCGATTTCGCCGCCCTCGTCTGGCCGCAAAACGCCGACCGCAAGGCGGTGAAGGCTACGGCGGAGGCGACGTTCCTTGTGCGCGACCTCGTCAACATTCCTGCCAACGACCTCGGCCCCGAAGAACTGGCGGAGGCGAGCAAGAAAGTCGCCAAAGCGTTTAACAAGGCCAGCGTCAAAATCATCGTCGGCGAACAGCTTGTCAAACAAAACTATCCCGCCATTCACGAAGTCGGCAAAGGCAGCCCGCGCGAGCCGCGGCTTATCGACATCCGCTGGGGCAACGAAAAACATCCGCTGATTACCCTCATCGGCAAGGGCGTTATTTTCGATACCGGCGGCCTCGACATCAAACCGTCAAGCGCGATGGGGCTGATGAAAAAAGACATGGGCGGCGCCGCGCATGTGCTCGGCCTTGCCCACATGATTATGTCGGAAAACCTGCCCGTGCGCCTGCGCGTACTGATTCCGGCGGTTGAAAACTCGGTCGATGGCAACAGCTTCCGCCCCGGTGACGTTATCAAGACGCGCAAGGGCATCAGCGTCGAAATCGACAATACCGACGCCGAAGGCCGCCTTGTGCTTTGCGATGCGATTGCCGAAGCCTGCCGCGAAAAACCCGACCTGATTATCGATTTCGCAACGCTGACGGGCGCTGCGCGCGTGGCGCTCGGCCCCGACCTGCCCGCGATGTTCTCCAACAACGACGACATCGCCAATGCGCTGTTGAAATCGTCCGAAAAAGTGCAAGACCCGCTGTGGCGTTTGCCGCTGTGGCAGGCCTATGCCAGCATGCTGAACAGCAGCGTTGCCGATGTGAAAAACTCCGGCGGCAGTTTTGCCGGCGCCATCACCGCCGCGCTTTACCTTGAAAAATTCGTCGATAAAGACGTGCCGTGGGTGCATATCGACACCTATGCGTGGAACCCCGGCAACAAACCCGGCCGCCCCGAAGGCGGCGAGGCGCTGGGCATGCGCGCCAGCTATGACCTTATCAAGGAAAAATTCGGCAACGCCAAACCCGCAGCGAAAAAACCGAAAGGCCCCGCACGATGACGGGCGCGCGCTGGAAGGTCACCGCCCCCACTGCCCCCGTGCGCGAGCAGCCGGATAACGAAGCCCTGCGCGGCAAGCTGGAATCGCAACTGCTGTTCGGCGAGATTTTCATCGCCGAAGAAGAAACGGCGGAGTGGCTGAAAGGCCACTGCGAACATGACGGTTATGCCGGATATGTCGAAAAGAAAAACCTGACGCAGGAATTCGCCGAAGCCACGCATATCGTGAACACGCAGCGCACCGACGTTTACCGCGACGACAGCATCAAATCCCCCATCCGCATGACGCTCGGCTTCGGCGCGCAAGTGACGGTGGCGGAAATGGGCGAGAAATTCGCAAAACTCGACGACGGCACGCATATCTATGCCGCGCACCTCTCCACGCTATCCGCCCGCGAAGATTTTACGGCGGCGGCGGAAAAACTGGCGGAAACGCCCTATGTGTGGGGCGGACGCGGCGGGCTGGGCATTGATTGCTCCGGCCTTGTGCAAATCGCCCTCGCCCGCGCCGGCATCAGCGCGCCGCGCGATACCGAAGAGCAGGAAAAAGCCATCGGTCAGGATGCCACGGACAAACCGCGCCAGCGCGGCGATATCGTCTATTTCCCCGGCCACGTCGGCATCATGGTGGATGATAAAAACATCCTGCACGCCAATGCCACCCACATGAAAACCTGCGTGGAGCCGCTGGATGTTGTGACCAAACGCTCGGACGGTATCGTCACCGCAATACGGCGGATTTAACGCGCAGGCAATTACCTGCCCCAATTATTGACGAACCACGCAAGCAAGGCAAAGATAACCGCAAAAATCAAACCGACGACAAGCACATCGGCAAGCTTGATGCTGAGCTTTTGTATTTTGCTGTGTATCCAGCCCATCAAAAATACAAAACCGAAAAACAGGATAAAGAAAAATAAAAGCCCGAGAGCATCGCGCCAGCCATCTTCGGCGGCGATTAACAGCAGCAACGCAGGGCCGCCCACGAAAATCGCCAGCGCCGCCTGTTTGGTCTGCTGTTGCTGTGCGGGCGGCATGTTTTGATAATTGCGCCGCGCGCGTGCTGTCCAGTTTTCTTTTTCGTCCATTAATCCCCCTGAATAAAAACACCGGCCTGTGACAGCCGGTGTTTTTAATGGCTGGCGCATTTACGCCGCCGCGTCTTTTTTGCCGTCCTTGGCTTTTTCAGGCGTGCTGGCAATCACCAGCCCCGCCTTGTCGGACGTGACCGTGACCGTGCCGCCGTCGCTGACTTTTCCTTCGATAATCAGGTTGGCGAGCGGGTTTTGCAGGTCTTTTTGTATCACGCGCTTCAGCGGACGCGCGCCATAGGCCGGGTCATAGCCTTCTTCGGCCAAAAAGCGCGTGGCTTTTTCATCCAGCGCCAGTGTGATTTGACGCTCCGCCAGCATTTTGCGCAGGCCTGCGACCTGAATATCCACGATATCCACCATCACATCGCGGCTGAGGCGGCGGAACAGCAGGATATCATCAATGCGGTTCAGGAATTCGGGGCGGAACGCGCCGCGCACGACTTCCATCACTTGAGCGCGCACCTTTTCCACATCTTCGCCGTCTTTTTGCGCGACCAGATATTCCGCGCCCAAATTCGACGTCATGATAAGAACCGTGTTTGAAAAATCCACCACGCGCCCCTGACTGTCGGTCAGGCGGCCATCGTCGAAGACTTGCAGCAGGATGTTGAACACATCCGGATGCGCTTTTTCAACTTCGTCGAACAGCACCACCTGATAAGGACGGCGGCGGACGGCTTCGGTCAGCGCGCCGCCTTCTTCGTACCCGACATAACCCGGAGGGGCGCCGACCATGCGCGCCACCGCGTGTTTTTCCATGTATTCGGACATGTCGATACGCAGCATCGCGCCTTCGTCGTCGAACAGAAATTCGGCCAAAGCCTTCGCCAGTTCCGTCTTGCCCACGCCCGTGGGGCCGAGGAACAGGAACGTGCCAATCGGCTGGTTGCGGCGCTGCAGCCCCGCGCGCGCGCGGCGCACGGCGTTTGCAACGGCAGAAACCGCTTCGGTCTGGCCAATCACGCGTTTTTGCAAAAGGTTTTCCATCTGCATCAGACGGTCGCGTTCGCCCTGCAGCATTTTATCCACTGGAATCCCCGTCCAGCGGCTGACGACGGCGGCGATGTCTTCGTCGCGCACTTCTTCGTTAATCATCGCGTTGTCGGCGGCAGTGGCGGATTCTGCCAGACGTTCTTCCAGTTTCGGGATGACGCTATAGGTCAACTCCCCCGCGCGCGTCCAGTTGCCGTCGCGGTGCGCCTGTTCCAGCTCGATACGCGCCTTTTCCAGCTCTTCCTGTATTTTCTGGCCGGAGGCGAGTTTTTCCTTCTCCGACTGCCATTTCGACGTGATTTCGGCGGATTGTTTTTCCAAATCCGTCAGCTCTTCCTCAAGCCGCGCAAGGCGGTCGCGCGTGGCCTGGTCGTCTTTTTCTTTTTTCAGCGCCTCGCGCTCAATCTTCAGCTGCACGACGCGGCGGTCCAGCTCGTCCAGCTCTTCGGGCTTGCTATCAACTTCCATACGCAGGCGCGATGATGCCTCGTCAATCAAATCGATAGCCTTGTCGGGCAGGAAACGGTCGGCGATATAACGGCTCGACAGCGTTGCCGCCGCCACAATCGCGCTATCGGTGATGCGCACACCATGGTGCAGTTCGTATTTTTCCTTGAGCCCGCGCAGGATGGAAATGGTGTCTTCCACCGTCGGCTCTTTGACGAATACGGGCTGGAAGCGGCGTTCCAGCGCGGCGTCTTTTTCGATGTGCTTGCGGTATTCATCCAGCGTTGTTGCGCCAATCATGTGCAGCTCGCCGCGCGCAAGGGCGGGCTTCAGCATATTGCCGGCATCCATCGCCCCCTCGGCCTTGCCTGCGCCGACCAGCGTATGAAGCTCATCCAGAAACAGAATAACATCGCCATCCGCCGCGCGCACTTCTTCGAGAACAGCCTTCAGGCGCTCTTCGAATTCGCCGCGGAATTTCGCGCCCGCAATCATGGCGCCAAGGTCGAGCGACATCAGTTTTTTGTCTTTGAGGCTTTCCGGCACGTCACCATTGACGATGCGCAGCGCGAGACCTTCGATAATTGCGGTTTTGCCCACGCCCGGCTCCCCTATCAGCACAGGGTTGTTTTTGGTGCGGCGGGAAAGCACCTGAATGGTGCGGCGGATTTCTTCGTCACGGCCGATAACGGGGTCGAGCTTGCCGTTGATTGCCGCCTCGGTCAAATCGCGGGCGTATTTTTTCAGCGCATCGAACTGGTCTTCGGCGGAGGCACTGTCGGCCGTACGCCCCTTGCGCATCTGGTTGATGGCGGCGTTTAGTTTTTGCGCATCGACACCGTTTTCCTTCAAAAGCTTCGCCGCTTCGCTTTGCGGTACCAGCGTCACACCTTGCAGCAAACGCTCCAACGTCACGAATTTGTCGCCGGATTTTTGCGC
>DQGU01000011.1:3977-4101 GCA_003524565.1 Rhodospirillaceae bacterium | reverse complement strand
CTGACGCCAAACGGTTTCAGACTGCGGCTCAACGCCGGCAACGGAGTCGAATACGGTGACGGCACCATCGAGAACGCGCAAGGAACGCTCAACTTCAATCGTGAAGTCAACGTGGCCGGGGGTG
>DQGU01000011.1:0-3756 GCA_003524565.1 Rhodospirillaceae bacterium | reverse complement strand
GATGGTGAAGTCGACGTGCCCGGGCGTGTCGATGATGTTGATGCGGTGGTCGTTCCAGAAGCAGGTGGTCGCAGCGGAGGTAATGGTGATACCACGCTCCTGCTCTTGTTCCATCCAGTCCATGGTCGCGGCGCCTTCATGCACTTCACCGATTTTGTGCGATTTGCCGGTGTAGTACAGAATACGTTCGGTCGTGGTCGTTTTACCGGCATCGATGTGCGCCATAATGCCAATGTTACGATAACGCTCGAGCGGATATTTCTTGACGTCAGCCATAATGAATAATTCCCCTTAAACCTATTACCAGCGGAAGTGTGCGAAGGCCTTGTTTGCTTCGGCCATTTTGTGCGTGTCTTCGCGTTTTTTGACGGCTGCGCCGCGCTCGTTGTGCGCGTCCATCAGCTCGGACGCCAGTTTTGCGTCCATCGTTTTGTCGTTACGTTTGGTCGAGGCTTCTTTCAGCCAACGCATTGCCATCGCCATCGCGCGGTTCGGACGAACTTCGACCGGAACCTGATAGGTCGCACCACCGACGCGGCGGGATTTGACTTCTACCGACGGCTTTACCTTGTCGAGAACTTCAAGGAAGAACGCAACCGGATCCGTCTTGGTTTTGGATGCGATGATGTCGAACGCACCGTAAACGATGTTTTCAGCGACGGATTTCTTGCCGGATTCCATGATGCAGTTCATGAACTTCGCAACAACGACGTTGTTGAACTTCGGATCTGGCAGAACTTCGCGTTTTTTAGCCGAGTGACGACGAGACATGTCTTATAAACCTCTTTTGGAATTTCTTACTTGGGACGCTTCGCGCCATAGCGGGAACGCGATTTGCGGCGCTTGTCCACGCCTTGCGTATCGAGGGCGCCGCGGATGATTTTGTAGCGAACACCCGGCAAGTCTTTCACACGGCCGCCACGCACCAGAACAACGGAGTGTTCCTGCAGGTTGTGACCGATACCGGGGATGTAGCAAGTAGCTTCACGGCCGTTGACCATGCGAACGCGGGCGACTTTACGCAGCGCGGAGTTCGGCTTTTTCGGGGTCGTGGTGTACACGCGCGTGCACACGCCGCGTTTTTGCGGGTTACCCTGCAAATCAGCGTTTTTCTTTTTCGCGACCTGCAGCTTGCGGCCTTTGCGGACGAGTTGGTTATACGTTGGCATTGATAGCCCTTCTCTGTTGCAACAAAGTTAAATCTTCACTGTCTGGAGGATGAGAAGGAAACAACCTGCGGTTCGCTGAAGCGAATACACGACAGGATACTGATCATCGATCAGTCTAACTTTCACTTTTCCCGTGAAAGACGGTTAAAAACCGGACTGCGTCTAGACCAAAATGTCTACTACCAGCCCATCCTTAGAGCGTGCGGAATATATCATGCACTTCCCAAGGGTCAAACATTATTTGAAGGGCAGGCCACGGTTTTTTATGTTTTTTGATTATTGCCCCCGCTTTCCGATTAAACAGAATACGGAAATTTTGTTAAATTTCATAAGTTACTATATTTTTATAATATTATTACCCGTATGGGGTACACAGCCCTCCCTGCCCGACATTGGCGCGCGGCACTGCCGTTTTCGATTCTTCCCCCGATTCTCGTTACTTGCGGAAAGGACTTGCCGCAGCGGCAGAATCCGCCCATATTCACTTCCGGAAGACTGGCGGGCATATCTATCGCCAATCCGGCCAGGGCCGAGAGGCAGCAACCGTAACGAATTCTGATATGGGTCGTTCAGTCTTCCACCTCCTCCCCGACATATCCCGCCGTTTGCGCCGCAACAAAACCGTTGACGGCTCTTATGGTATATGGTCATATTATTACGTTCTTCGGAATCGCGGGATTTGATGGATAGCTTGCTGCCGCGTTACCAACAGCTAAAGCGCCGCAGGGCAAAAACGCTGCGGAAACCATGAAACCGCAAGCCGAAAGAGATTAAGATGCCCCACCCCGCCGATATTCAGAACCGCCAGCCCCAAGCACGCAACACGCGTGCGGTGGCACGTCGCGCATGGCGCGACATGATTTTTGCTTCGCGCTTCGCCGCGATGCGAATGCGAATGTGACTCTGCCCGCATCTCCGGCGCTTTTCTTTTTTCACTGAAACATATCCGCACGCCCACCACGGCGTGACGATTTAATGACCCGCCGCAGCGCGGGCAAGGCAGGACACAATGACCGACGTTCGTAACGACGATTTCACCCTTATCAACACCCCCGCAGACGTTATTCCCCTTTACCGCGGCAACGGCCAGAAAGAGCATGAACAATATATCGGCTTCGAAACCGAGATTTTCGTTTATCGCCACGACAAAAACGGCACGCCCGTCGGCGCCTCGTCGCGTGAATGCGCGCAGCTTGTTGCGCATCTGAAATCCCGCGGCGAAGAGCCGCAGCTGGAAATGGCCAGCGCCGTTGAATACGCCAGCCCCGCCTATCCGGTGACGGAGGTTGCGAAGCTCAACCGCGAAATCACCCGCGCATGGAACGCCTATCAGGACGGCATCAACGAAGCCGGCTTCAAAACCAATGACGCCGCCCTCGCCCCGTTTGTCACGCTGGATAGCGCAAAAGAAAATCTGGTTGACCGCGACCGCGCGCGCGGGCTTGTGAAGGGCATGGATTTGTTCAAAGCGCCCGAATTTTTAAAAGTCACGCTGCTTTGTACCAGCACGCAGGTCAGCCTCAGCTACGCCGACCCCGAAGACCTGCGGAGTACGCTGGCCACAGGCTATGCCCTGACCGGCGCGATTTTCGGCGTTTTCGCCAATTACCCCGCCTTTATCGAGGGAAAGGATGAACGCCTGCAAACAAACCCCCGTGCGGCTTTCTATGACGCCTTCGGCAAAGACGGCGGCATCCCGCAAAGCCTGCTGCAATCGACCAGCGGCGAAGATTTCATCCGCCGCCATGCGGAGCAGGTTTTCAAAACCGACATGCTGTTCTACTACGACCAGAAACAAAATCTGGTCTGGCCGGAAAAACCGGTGAAGTTCGAGGAGCTGAAAGCCCTCGGCCTCAATACCCGCTCCAACTACGACCTTGCCGAAACATTTGTCTATACAGACTACAAGGTTTGCAATATCCGCAACAGCGAAGGCAAACCCATCGGCAAACGCGTGGAAGTACGCGGGTTTGATGCGGGCGAGCTGGGCGCGCTTTCCGCCGTGCCCTTCTGCCATGCTCTGCTGCGCGACCCCGTTGGCCGCGGCGCGGTGCAAGGCCTGCTGGCCGATTACGGCCTGCTGCCCGACCAGGATGGATGGCAGGAGCGCCTGCTTTCCGCACGCCGCAGCGCCGCGCATCACGAAGGCAAATATCTGGATGTCCCCTTCGGCACGCGCCCCGACGGCACGGACGGCAACCTGAAAGATTTCGCCCGCGACCTTGGCGGCATCCTCAAGGCCTATGCCGCGCGCCATCCGGAGCTTGCCGCCGCCCTCGCCCCTGTTATCGAGATTTGCGAAACGGGCAAGCCCCTTGCGCAAATCAAGTCAGAGCAAACCCGCGATTACGCCCATGCGCTCGCGCAGCTGAGGCCGGACAGCAGCGGCGCCTCGATTGCGAATGACGACAAACCGCAAGCGACAAAGCCCTCGGCACGTCAGGCGTTCAAACCGTAAAGGTTGCGTATAACTGGACACCGGCCTGCGCCGGTGTGACGGCAGCTTTATTGACAGCGGCGTCCGAATAAAAAACAAAAGTCACACCGGCGCAGGCCGGTGTCCAGAAGCGCGTCCGCGCGTCTTATA
>DQGU01000218.1 GCA_003524565.1 Rhodospirillaceae bacterium | reverse complement strand
CGCGATGCCGCAGGGGGGCAAGGTTAAAATCAAAACCCAGAACCTGTCGAACAAAAACGAAATCCGCCTGTCGAACGACGACGTGTTGCCGTCTGGCGAGTGGGTTTCCATCGCGGTCGAAGATACCGGCACCGGCATCCCCCCCGATATCCTGCCGCGGATTTTCGAGCCGTTCTTTTCCACCAAGGACGTCGGCGCAGGCACAGGCCTCGGCCTTGCGACGGTGCATGGTATCGTGCACCAGACGGGCGGGTTTATTTCCGTCAGCAGCCAGCTGGGCAAAGGCACGACCTTTACCGTCTATCTGCCGCGTTTCACCGAAACCGCCGGCACGCAGAAGGTTGAAGTCGTGGAGGAAAAACAATCCGCCAATGACCTGACCGGCTCTGCCCGTATTTTGCTGGTGGAAGACGAAGATGCCGTGCGTACCTTCAGCGCGCGCGCGCTGTCGAACAAAGGGTATCAGGTATTGGATGCACCCGGCGGCGTTTCCGCGCTGAAACTGCTGGAGGAAAGCAAGGTCGTGCCCGAAATTCTGGTGACCGACGTCATGATGCCGGAAATGGACGGCACCACGCTTGCCAAACAAGTGAAGGAAAAATATCCGCAGATAAAAATCATTTTTATCTCCGGCTATGCCGAGGACAAATTCAAGGAGCATCTGGGCGCGGATGTGTGGTTCTTGCCCAAACCCTTCACGCTCAAGCAGCTGGCAACCAAGGTCAAGGAAGTCATCGACAGCTCGAATTAATCAGCTTGCAGGGCGGCGCGGCGGGCGTGGCGCGGGCGTTTCCTGCGGCGCTTTCGGCGCAGGCTCAGGGGCGGACAGTCCGGCCTGCGCGCGCGTTTCAGCCAGATAGGCATTGAAATAAAAACCCAGACGCTGCGTCGCCAGCGCGGAGAGCGGCTGACCCGCCACCGTGTACTGGCACGGTCTGCGCGGCGTTTGGTGGATGTGGCAATCAAGCGCGCCGATGAAAGCGAGCGGATTTTCGTGCAGCTGCAGCTCAAAGAACGCCACCTGCGCGTCCTTGTTCGCCTGCGCCATATCCTGCACGGCGGGCGCGACCGTGCCGTTGAAGCGGGCGGAGAGGTAAAGCGCCGTGTCGTGCGTTGCGGGGAAAAGCCCGCTTTTATACGTCATTATGGCCGCCGGAATATCGGGACGGTTCAGGCGCGCGGCCATGGCACGGGCAGATTCGTAATCACTGTCGGATTCACGCGCCAGCGTCACCATCAAATCCGCATTGGCGCCAGACACATGGCGGACTTCGTGCAAAAACGTGTGCAGCCATTTATCGGAGGTGCTCAGCTGCAGGTCAGAAGCGACGCTTTGCGCGACGCGCGCGGCTGAAACAAAGACCACATCCGGCGACCACGCCCCACCCCGCTGCGCAAGACCGAGGACATGGGGGCTGTTCATTTGCTCCCATGTATCGTTGTTGCCTCTCAACGTCGAAATAAGCGGCGAAGACAAAAACGCATGTGCCTTGCCCCAGATATTATCAGGCCGCACGCGGATGTTATGGCGGTCAGGCGCGAGGTCTTGCACCAGCGCGGAGGGATAACCTTTCTGCGCCAGAACTTCTTCGGCTGTCGGGAAAAGATTTGCCGCCATCGGCATGGCCAGCAGCGGCACGCCGAAGAAAATCGCCGTCTTGCCCAGTGACAAACGCGGCCACAGGCTGCCCGCGCGGAAACTGACGGGCGCGACAAGGGCGGAGCTGAAATAAAGCGCCGATTTGACAACCTTTTTCCAAAGCGGCAAGGGCGCAGTTTTATCCGGCGCAGCCTGCGGGGCTTTTTCTTGCGGGGGTTGTGCTTCGGGCGCTTCTGTCATCTCACCTATGGCATTTCATGTTTGATTAAAAGCCCGCGGCAGATTTGCGCGGCTGCGCGGCTTCTGCGGGCTCGTTCGCGTTTGCGGGCGTGCCTACGGCAATATCCGCCGGCATATCGTCGCCTGCGTGCAGGAATTCGATTTTATCCGCCAGCATGCGCGTGGTTTGTTGCGTGAACACGGTGTTGCCGCCTTGCGGCTTCAGGCCAAAAACGCGGCAAATGCCCATGGCCACGTCGCCGCCAATACCGGCGAGCGCATCGCGCAAAAAGAAACCTTCTTTGCTGAATTCTTTTTTCAGCTCGCGCAGGCCGTTCGGCGCAATCGCGGCGAAGACGACAGGCACGGCGATGAAACCAAGGAAAATAGGTTCAATCACGCACATCACGGCGGCAACGGCAACAAAGGCAACAGTGCCGTATGCCTTCACGCGCGTCATGGCGCCGTAGATTTTTTCGTAGTCTTTTGCGGGGATATCCTGCGCGCGCACATTGGCGGCGATGTCTTGGGCGGCGATGTCCTGGCGACGTTCCATCTGTTTGACCTTTTGCAGCTGCGGCCTGCGCAGCCTCCTTGGGCTTTGTTGACAGTGGGAAGACTCTCTACGCCCCTAATCAATTTATGTCAACGCGCAAAGTTTTTGACATTTTATTGCGGAACAAAACACACGATATCAAAACGCTGCGCATTAACCTTCGTAAATGCCACATCAACCGCTCTTCGGCCCGCCATTCTTTTTGCGCGGAGTCGCAGGCGGCGTATTGGTATTTGCAGGCGGCGGCGGATTTTTCGGCGCATCGCCCGCTGCGTTGTTGTTGAAATCATGTGTGCGGTCGCGGCCTTCGAATACCACGCCATCGCTGATGGGGCCTTGCGTGCGCGGGCGCGTATCCGGCTGTTTGGGTTTCGGCGTGACCGCGTTTTTAAACGCGGCGCCCAGACGCGTCAAAAGACCGCCCTTGGCCTTGTTCTCCCGCCATTTGTTTTCAGCACGGTAAACTTCGCCATGCACATTCGGGCTTTGCGCAACATGGCGCAATTCCTGAAACGCCTTGATGCCGTAATGAATACCGACGACAGACGCCGCCAGCGAAACCACCAGCGAGCCAAAAGCCCCCACCGCCGCACCAATCAGCGGTGCTGCAACCATGTGCCCGACATAAAGAATGCCGAGAGAGATGGCGCTATGCTTGCCGCCCTCTTTCGCCATTTCTTTATTGGGGTATTGGAAACAGGCTTTGAAAAAACCTTTGGTATATTGATAGCCGTACCAAAGCTTGTTCGGCTTTTGCGGCGCGGACGGTTTTGCAGGCATGGCTATCTCCTGTCAAAAGTCTGATGGGGCGAAGGAAAAATCAGCGCGGCGGCTTGGTGCCGGCTTGCTGCTGCTGTTGCGGCGGTTTTGCCGCGGGGGTTTGCGGCGCGGCGGCTTGCGCCTTTTGTCCGGGCTGCGCTTTTTGGTTGAATTCATCCGCGCGGCGGATGCCTTCAAAGGTGGACTCTTTGGGCGCCGATTGCAACGCCTGCGACACGCCGCGCGCAATCTGCTTCAGCACGCTCGGGCGGTTGCGCTTTTCGTGCCATTTATCTTCTGCCGCCTGACGATGCTCTTTAAAGGAGTCGCTGTCGGCAATGAATTTCAGCTGCTTGAAAGCCTGCACGGCATGTTTACCGCCATAAAACGCAGCCGCCGCCCCCGTCACCAGCGAAATATCGGCAACCGGCAGCAGGATGTTGGTGGCCAGCGCCACATGAAAACTCGTAAAAGAAACGCCCAGCCAGGGCACGACAACCGAAGCCACAGCCGCAACCGCGACCGTCGCGATGATGTTATTACGCGCCGCAATGGCGACATCCTTGTTCGGGTAGCCCATTGCCTTGATAAAAGCCTTGGTGTTCTGGAACGCGTACCAGAGTTTCCCCGGCTTTTCTCCCGTATATTCGTTGGCCATCGGCTCCCCCGGCTTTATCGCGCAAAAACTGTTGTGACTTGTATATATACGCTATCCGGAATCCCCTTGTTTGGCAATTTAAACCGGACATTTCTGGAAAAAATATTATGAATAATTATTAAATGTTCTTTTATTGTTCTCTTTTGTTCTTGCCACTGAGAACAAATTAGATACAATGAGAACAGAGATTCGGAATTGAAATTCATGCCACCGCATGACACAACAAGGGGAAATCACAACATGTCCGTCACCGCACTCCGTCAGGGTACAGAAATGAACGCAGCTGAAAAACAAAAAGCGCTGGACGCCGCGCTGAGCCAAATTGAACGCGCCTTTGGCAAGGGCTCCATCATGAAACTGGGCAGCGATTCCAAACAGGAAGTCGAAGCCATCTCCACCGGCTCCCTCGGCCTTGATATGGCGCTGGGTATCGGCGGCCTGCCCCGCGGTCGGATTATCGAGATTTACGGGCCGGAAAGCTCGGGTAAAACCACCCTCGCCCTTCAAGTTATCGCAGCCGCGCAAAAAGCTGGCGGCCAATGCGCCATCATCGACGCGGAACACGCGCTTGATCCCTCCTACGCCGCCAAACTCGGCTGCGACATCGAAAACCTGCTTATCGCCCAGCCCGATGCAGGTGAACAGGCGCTTGAAATCGCCGATACGCTGGTACGTTCAGGCGCACTTGATGTACTGGTGGTCGACTCCGTCGCCGCACTGGTACCGAAGGCCGAACTGGAAGGCGAAATGGGCGACAGCCACATGGGTCTGCAAGCCCGCCTGATGAGCCAGGCGCTGCGCAAGCTCACGGGTTCGATTTCCAAATCCCGCACCGTCGTTATTTTCATCAACCAGATCCGTATGAAAATCGGCGTCATGTTCGGCAACCCCGAAACAACCACGGGCGGTAATGCGCTCAAATTCTACGCCTCCGTCCGTCTGGATATCCGCCGCATCGGCGCTCTCAAAGACAAGGAAACCATCGTCGGCAACCAGACGCGCGTGAAGGTCGTCAAAAACAAAATGGCGCCCCCCTTCCGCCAGGTTGAATTCGACATCATGTACGGCGAAGGCATTTCCCGCACGGGCGAGGTTCTCGACCTTGGCGTCAATGCCGGCATCGTTGAAAAATCCGGTGCATGGTTCGCCTTTGATGGCGAGCGTATCGGTCAGGGCCGCGAAAACGCGCGCAAATACCTCAAGGACAATCCGGAAGTGATGTCCAAAATCGAGCGCAAGATTTTCGAAAACGCAGGCCTTGTCACCGGCAACATGCTGGCAGGCCCCGAAAACGACGAAGAAGCGGCAGAGGCCGGCTCTTCCGACGACGATGCGCCCGCACCCACGTCCAAATCCCGCAAGGAGAAGGCTTCCGAATAACCCCGGAAACCCCCGCTTCACTTTCCTTCTCCTTGTACCCTGAGAAAAGGCCGGTTCCTTCCCTGACCGGCCTTTTTTCTTTGCGTTTCAATGCTCTTTGCCGCCCACTTGCGCCATCCGCGTGTCCGGCGTATAAACCGTCAAGTTTCATAATATGCGAACTGAATAACGGAACCTGTTTTCATGATGATGATGTTTTTCAACCATCTGGCCGTTCTTGACCGCCAGCCCGTGCCGAAAGTAGAACTCGGCGCAGGCGATGCTTTGTGGCTGACGGCGAAAACAGGCGACACCGTCATGACGCCCGCACTCTGCAAGCAGCATTTGCGCACGCAGCGCGACATGGAAAGCAAAGTCGCGGAAATGAAAGAGCGCGGCGATAGCATCGCGCCCAGGATGGCCGCTCCGGCACCATTCGTTTCGATTTTTAATTTCGCGGAATACCCCGCCGCGAATACCCCGCCGCCCTTGCCGTCCGCGTGAGGGGGTTAGCGCATTGAAATTCCGTTTTTTTTATAGCCTTGACAATCAAAGGGCCGATTAAATAATATGCAAACTCTTTAAAAATACACAGGCACACAATGGCCAAAGACGATTTCTGGAACAACGGCGCGAAAAGCGAACGCGCCTATGCCCGCATCAGCGATACGCTGAATGCAGCTGCCATGCGCGAAACGCGCGCGCGCGAAGCGGCCGCCCAGGAAGCCGACCGCCTGAAGCGCGAGGCCGAAGAAGAAGCCAAAAATCCGAAACCCGTGCTTTGCAAAGCCTGCGGCGAGATGACCACCAAACCTTGCCAGCCCTAGAAAAGAAAAGCCATGCGCGGAACGACCAGCGAAAAAGCCCTCCTCGAACTGTTCAATAAATATGCCGGCGCATATGGCAGCGATACCGCCACCTATTACACATCGTCCCATGTCGTACTGATTGAACAAGGCGCGCATGGCGTGCGCATCAGCATCTCCGGCCATGACGAAGACGTACAAAACCGCGCCG
>DQGU01000095.1 GCA_003524565.1 Rhodospirillaceae bacterium | reverse complement strand
TTATGCCGGGCTTTTTTGTTGCCTGCTGCAAAGATTTATGCCGCGGCGCGTTTTGGTTTTTTCTCAAGCTCGCCCGTTTTCGAAATCAAAACAGCGAGCGGCCGCGTGGTCTTGAACTGCGACAGCGTGATGGATGCAAGCGCGAGGATGGGGATAGCAAGGAACATGCCCGGCACGCCCCATATCATCGCCCACATCGCAAGGTTGGAGATAATAAAAATCGGGCTGAGGTTCAGGTTATTGCCCATCAGATAAGGGTCGAGGATATGGCCAAGGAAGGCATGCGACGTACAAAGCGCCGCAAAAACCATCAGCGTCGTGCCCAAATCACCGAACTGGATGAGCGTAATAATGACTGGCATCGAGATCGCGACAAAAGAGCCCGCATAGGGGATGAAGTGCAGGAAAAACGCCATAATCCCCCAGAATATAGCGAAATCGACGCGAAACATGCTCAGCAGCAGAAACGTCAAAAAACTATCGAGCGCACTGACGAAGGCTTTAACGCCGACATAACGCTGTATTTTGACATCGACAATTTTGAGCACGCGGTGCAGCCGCGCCGTCGTCGCGCGTGTACGCAGCATGCGGCGTATTTTACGCGCAAAAAATTGCTGTTCGTACAAGAGCATCATGATAAAGACCAGAATAACCGCCGTTTTGCTGGCAAGCCCTGTGAGCATGGCGGAGAAAGAGCGGATAAGGCGCCCGATATCCACATGCTCTTTGGCGGACTGGACAATCTCGGCAAATGACGGTTGATGGTGCAGCCCTGCCCGCAGCGCAGCGTCGCCGATAATGCGCTCGAAGCTGGCCTGAAATTTTGGCGCCTCGTGCACGACCTGTTCGATATTCCCGCGCACAAGACCGCTGACGACGGCAATAAGCGCCGTAAGAAGAATAATCGCCGCAAGCAAACGCAGCGGCCGCGGCGCAGGCCGCCCGCGCCAAACGCGGAAAATGCTGAAAAAGCGCGTCAGGGCGTTTATCAGGTACCAAAGAAAAAAGGCCACGACAAAGGGGATGATAATCGCCTTGCCTATCAGACAGACGTAGAGAAAAAGAACGCAAGCGACGAAAATCAGCATCCACGCATTGGCGCCTGCGGCAAAACGGCGTCCGGCCTCGGGCGGCGTCATATCTGCTCTGTTTTGTTGCATGCCGCTATATCACGCCCGCCGCGGAACTTCGTGGTCTATATTTCCCGTTTTTGTCAACAGCACGGCAATGCCGCGCGTCGCGGGGAACTGGCCGAGCGTAATAACCACCATCGCAAGGATGGGAATAGAAAGGAACATACCCGGTATGCCCCAAATCATGCCCCATGCCGCCAGCGAGAAAATAATCATGATGGGGCTGATGTTGAGACTGTCGCCCAGCAACCGCGGGTCGATAATGCTGCCCAGCGTGATTTGTATAACGGAGAGCGTCAGCGCCACGCTGAGGAACATGCTGATGTCATTGAACTGGACAAGCGCAATCACAGAAGGCATTGCAATCGCCAGCAACGAGCCGATGTAGGGAATAAAATTCAATACAAACGCCATCAAACCCCAAAACTGGTTGAAGTTGACGTTAAAATACTTCAGCGCGAAAAAGGTCAAAAGCCCCGTTGCGGCGCTGACCACAACCTTGACCCAGATATAGCGCTGAATACTGGTGTCTATATTCTTGATGATGGTGCGCACACGGCCCTGCGTTTCCGGGTCCGAAAACATGTTTTCGATTTTGCGTTCGAAAAATCTTTGCTCATAGAGCAAAAAGCCCGTGTAAAACATCACAACCAGCGTTTTTCCCGCAAGCCCTGTAAACGTTGCCGCAATCGTGGCCATCATGGTCGTCAGGTTGATGTACTGTTTTAATTCGGTCACCAGCGCTTCACGCTCGAGCTTGAAAAAGTCCAGGAATTTCGGCAGCACAAGCTCAAGGTTCGCCTGATAAACAGGTATCGCTTCGCGCACAAGGCGGACATTGTGATTGATGAGGTTGAGAATAAACCACAGCCCGGCCGCCAGCCCCAGTATGGCAAGAAGAAAACACAAAAACCGCGGCAACCGCAGCCCGGCAAACTGCACGCGCGACAAACCGCGCGCCATGGCATTGATGAGATACCAAAGGCAGAGCGCAATCACGAAAGGAATCATAATCGCCGCAGCAATGTGCAGCAGGTAAACGACCAGGCAAACCACCATAAAGGCCAGCGCGAAGCTGGAGGCTACCGCAGGCGCCATCGCAACCGCCCCGCCGGATGCCCCCACCGCGGCGCTGGCGAGCTGTTTTTTCTCGTGTTTTGTTGCCTGTGCGGAAGCGGGTGTTTTTTTATTTACCATAGCATTTCCCTTGATATACCCAGACCGCGGTAGCGGCTGCCAGCTCAGTTGACTTTAGAATAAGACGCATTACTGTCAACCTCACAAGCGACAAGCCGCGCGGGAGAGACCGGATTCGTCCGGCGCCGAAGGAGCAACCACCCCGGAAACTCTCAGGCAAAAGGACCGCACGGCAGGGCATCCTCCCGGATTGCCCAGAGCGTCTCTGGAAAGCGTCCCCTTCTCGGGAACGCACCGAAGGAGCAAGCCGTAGGCGCCCCGCCTTGACTATATAAAGGGTGCCGCCGGCGAAAACTCTCAGGTCTCAAAGACAGAGCGGGGCGGTGCGGATGGCATGTTAAACGTCATGAAAGGACACTGCTTTGGAAAACGCGGCTCTGAAATCCGGCGAAAAACCGGCTGACATTCTCCATAAAACTTCCCTGCATGCGCTGCATGTATCGCTGGGCGGCAAAATGGTGCCCTTCGCAGGCTATGACATGCCCGTGCAATACGACGGCATGGGCGTTTTGAAGGAACACCTGCACACCCGCTCGGCTGCCGGCCTGTTCGACGTGTCGCACATGGGGCAGGCCATCCTGACCTCGCAAACGACGGACCCTGCGCGCGCGCTTGAAAAAATCGTGCCCGGCGACATCGCAGGGCTAAGCGCGGGACAGATGCGCTACACGGTTCTTTTGAACGACAAGGGCGGCATCGTCGATGACCTGATGGTCACCCGATGGGACGAGCGCACGCTTTATATTGTCGTCAACGCCGCGTGCAAGGATAAAGACTTCGCCTATATCCGCAGCAAAATCGGCCATGAAACCGAACTGGAATATCTGGGCGAGCGCGCGCTGGTTGCCCTGCAAGGGCCGAAGGCGGAAGCCGCCCTCTCCGCCCTTATCCCCGATGCGGCGCGGCTGTTTTTCATGACGTCGTTCAAAACGGTTTACAAAGGCCAGCAGCTTTTCATCAGCCGCAGCGGCTATACGGGCGAAGACGGGTATGAAATCTCCCTCCCCGCCGCTTTTGCCGAAACTTTCACGCGCGAATTGCTGGCGAATGAAAACGTAAAACTTATCGGCCTTGGCGCGCGCGACAGCCTGCGCCTCGAAGCAGGCCTCTGCCTCTACGGCCACGACCTTGACGAGGAAACCACCCCCGTCGAAGCCAATTTGAAATGGACCATCGCCAAACGCCGCCGCGAAGAAGCGAATTTCGCGGGGGCGGCTGTGATTTTGAAACAGCTGGCGGACGGCACGCAACGCCTGCGCGTGGGCTTGCGCCCCGACGGCAAAGCGCCCGTGCGCGAAGGTGCCGAAATTCACCTCGGCGGCAAGAAAATCGGCATTGTCACCAGCGGCGGCTTCGGCCCCACTGCTGACGCCCCCGTCGCCATGGCCTATATCGATGCCGCCCACGCCAAAAACGGCACCGCCGTCGAGGCCGTGGTGCGCGGCACGCCCCGCCCCTGCGCGGTTGCGGCAACCCCTTTCATCAAACAACAATACAAAAAGGATTAAACAACCATGACGCAGGTTCTGTTCAGCGAAGACCACGAATACATTAAAATCGAAAACGGTGTCGGCACCGTCGGCATCACCGATTTCGCGCAAAAAGCACTGGGCGATGTCGTTTATGTCGAACTGCCCAAAATCGGCAGCACCGTCACCAAGGGCGGTCAGGCCGGCGTGGTCGAGTCCGTCAAATCGGCGAGCGAGATTTACTCCCCCGTTTCCGGCGAGATTACCGAGGTGAACCAAGCCCTCGCCGATGACCCCGCCCTCGTCAACAGCGACCCGCACGGCGCGGCGTGGTTTTATAAAATCAAAATCAGCGACGCGGGCGAGCTTTCGGCGCTGAAAGACGAAGCGGGCTACAAAGCCTTCACCGACAGCCTTTAACCCACATCACCCTACAAACGGCGGCCAAGACCATGAAATACAGCATCAGCGAGCTTGAACAAAAAGAAGACTTCATCCGCCGCCATATCGGCCCCGGCGACAAAGACATCGCCGAGATGCTGAAGGCCGTCGGCGCCGCCAGTCTGGACGAGCTGACCGCGCGCGCCGTGCCCGCCGCCATCCTTGAAAAATCCGCCCCTGTCACGGGCGATGCGATGACGGAACACGAAGCGCTCGAAGAGCTGATGGGCATGGCGCAGCAAAACCGCCTCTGCCGCTCGCTTATCGGCACAGGGTATTACGATACGCTGACGCCGAACGTCATCCTGCGCAACGTTTTGCAAAACCCGGGCTGGTACACGGCCTATACGCCTTATCAGCCGGAAATCAGCCAAGGCCGCCTTGAGGCACTTATCAATTTCCAGCAGATGGTGATGGATTTGACGGCCATGCCGCTCGCCAACGCTTCGATGCTGGACGAAGGCACCGCCGCGGCCGAAGCCATGACACTGGCACAGCGCGTCGGCACCAGCAAAAGCGATACGTTCCTTGTCAGCAGCGATTGCCACCCGCAAACGATTGCCGTGATTGAAACCCGCGCGCTGCCGCTCGGCATCCGCGTGGTCACCGGCACACCGGCGGAGCTGATGGAAAAAGACGGCTTTGCCATTTTGCTGCAATACCCCGCAACGACAGGCAGCGTTGATGATTACGCCGCGCTTTGCGAAAAAGCGCATGCCAAAGGCATGCTGGTCGCCGTCGCGACCGACCTTCTGGCGCTGACGCTGCTCAAGCCGCCCGGTGAATGGGGCGCGGACATTGTGTTCGGCTCTTCGCAGCGCTTTGGCGTGCCGCTCGGCTTCGGTGGCCCGCATGCAGCGTTTTTCGCCGTGCGCGATGAATATAAACGCTCCGCCCCCGGCCGCATCGTCGGCGTATCGGTGGATGCGAAAGGCCGCCCCGCCTACCGCCTGTCGCTGCAAACCCGCGAACAGCACATCCGCCGCGAAAAAGCGACCAGCAACATCTGCACCGCGCAGGTATTGCTCGCCAACATCGCCGGTTTCTACGCCGTCTGGCACGGCCCCGAAGGTCTGCGCACGATTGCGCGCCGCGTGCACCGTCTGACGGCTGTTCTGGCCGCAGGGCTGGAAAACCTCGGCTTCACGGTTGAAAACGCGACGGCCTTTGACACGCTGACGATTGACGCGCAAACGCAGGCGCAGGATATCCTCGCCCGCGCGCAGGAAAACGACATTAACCTGCGCGATTTCGGCGACGGCCGCCTCGGCATCTCGCTGGATGAAAAATCGACCCGCGCCGAAGTCTTCACGCTGTGGCAGATTTTCACCGGCAAAAGCGCGCTGCCCTTCAGTGTCGAAAGCCTCGATGCGCAGACGGATGCGATGATACCGCCGGCGCTGCAGCGCACCAGCGCGTTTTTGACGCACCCGACGTTCCACATGTACCGCAGCGAAACGGAAATGCTGCGCTACCTGCGCCATCTGGAACATAAAGACATCGCGCTTAACCGCTCGATGATACCGCTCGGCTCTTGCACTATGAAGCTGAACGCAACGGCGGAGATGATTCCGATTACATGGCCGGAATTCGCCAACATCCACCCCTTCGCGCCCGCCGACCAGACCGAAGGCTATCAGCTGATGCTGAAAGACCTTGAGAAAAAACTCTGCGCGCTCACCGGCTTTGCCGCCGTATCGTTGCAGCCCAATGCCGGCTCGCAGGGCGAGTACGCCGGCCTGCTCATCATCAAAGCCTGGCACGAGTCGCGTGGCGAAGGTCACCGCAACATCTGCCTGATCCCCCCCCCCCCCCCCCGCCCCCACCCCCCCCCCCCCGCGCTGGCCGCCCCCCCCCCCCGCCTCGGTTACG
>DQGU01000232.1:6556-10297 GCA_003524565.1 Rhodospirillaceae bacterium | reverse complement strand
AAAAAAAATAATATAAATCTTTAATTTTTTTTTTTTTTTTTTATATTTTTTTTTTTTTTTTTTATTTTTTTTCACCCCCCCCCACCCCCCCCCCCCCCCCCCCCCCTTCTTTTTTTTTTTTTTTCTTCACCGTATGCTTTTTTTTTTTTTTTGGGTCTTTTTTTTTTTTTCCCCCCCCCCAAAAGGGGTTTTTTTTTTTTGCTGGATTTCGCCCGCCGTTCCTGCCGCCGTTTGACGATTGTGGTTTTGACATTGGCGGGGGAGCCTATTCCCGGCCATTTGCGCTATGAATGGATACGCGAATTATATCCGGACTGCACCGTGGTACATCACGACCACGACATGCCGCAGGAACCGCAAAACCCGCACGACATCCCGTTTTACCACGCATGGCGCGACACCCTGCGCAAACATTGCCCGCAGGATGATTTCGATGCGCTGTTTGCGTCAGAAAGCTACGGCTATCAGGTCGCATGGGCGCTGGGCGTACGTTTTATTCCCGTCGATACCGCGCGCGGTGCGGTGCAGATTTCGGGCACCGCCATGCGCAGCGACCCGTGGCGTTACTGGGCGCATTTGCATCCTGTTATCCGGCCTTATTTCCTGAAGCGCGTGGCCATCACGGGCGGCGATGCGCAAACACGCGAAGGGCTTGCCGCCGCGCTGGCAGCGGCCTATGACACCTGCCACATCGCTGATTATGCCGCGACTTTCTGCGCAGACCTTGCGCGCAATATTGCCGGCTGGTCTGCGGCAGATTTAACGGCGCAGGATATCCACACCATCGCGCGCGGACAAAAAGCCTCCATGGACGCACTCGCGCGGCAAGCGAACCGCGTTATTTTTTCGGCAACCACGTTGCGGGAAATCCAGAATATGTCACAAGCCCGCTTCGGCCGCGCGCCCGACTGGCTTGCGGCAGCCGCGGCGGCGGAGAAATACGATATTGTTTTATCCCTTGATGAAAACGGCGGTACAAACGGCAGCCTACGCCTGAAAGCCCCCACCATCGACGCTGCCCGCAAAGCCCTGCATGGGCACTTGCCGCCGCTGCCGGATGCCGTGTAAAATCAGCACATAGCAGGGAGGCACCCGTATGTCGCAGCGCGGTTTTTTCAAAAAGATATTCGCTTTCGTCACGGCCATTGTCATCGTGATACCGATGTTGATGGGGGGACTATCGAAAGTTGACCCGCAAGACCCGCTGGGCGTGCAGGCACTGATTGTGCCGCCCGAAAAGCCCACGGCAGAGAACAAGGCCGAAGAAAAACAAGCCCCCGTTGTCACAGGTGTGCGCCGCGCACATATTTTGTACGGCGACCGCAGCGGCGGCGGGCATTTGCACGGACAGGGCAAACCTTGTAAATCCGAATTTCCGGCGGGCTGGAATGCCGATAAAATCATCACAACGGTGGAGCGCGCCGCCGCCAACGACAACCTGCCGTGGAAACAGCAAAACAACGGATACTATGTCGCCGACATTATGGCGGATGATTTACGCATGCGCATCGTGCTGAATGATGACAAGAGCGAAGTTGTCACGGCCTACCCGCTGAACATGCCGCGCAACCCCTGCCCGGCGAATGACAATTAAAACCGTCTAGCCGCCGCCTTTGCGGTTTATTTCATACGGGTGAGCATTGCCGCGGTAATCCTGCACGGTATAGCCATCGCCGTTTTGCGCAGGCTCTATCCAGCGCGGCTCTACCGGCACTTTGCCATGACCACCCGGAATATCCAGCACATAGCGCGGCAGGGCGACGCCCGATACGCGGCCTTGCAAACGGCGCATGATATCTTGCCCCTCCGCAATCGTCAGGCGGAAATGCGACGTGCCCGGGGCAAGGTCGGGGTGGTGCAGGTAATAGGGCTTCACCTTCATCGCGGTCAGGGTGCGGAAAAGGTTTTCAAGCACCTCCGGCTTGTCATTCACGCCGCGCAGCAGCGCCGATTGCGACAAAAGCGGTATGCCTGCTGAAAGAAATTTACGCACGCAAGCCTTCACGACGCCCGTGAGTTCCTGCGCGTGATTGGCGTGTAGCACCACATAAACGGCTTTTTCGCTTTCCAGCGCCGCTATCACATCATCGGTGATGCGCACGGGGTCGGCCACGGGCACGCGGGTGTGAAAGCGGATAACCTGCACATGCGGAATGGCATTCAATGCCGTCATGATATCGCGCAGGCGCCGCGCGGACAGCACGAAGGGGTCGCCGCCCGTCAAAATCACTTCCCAGACTTGCGGTGCGTTTTTGATGTAATCGATGGCGGCGGCAAGTTCATCCGCGCTCAGGGCTTCGCTGCCCGGGCCGACTTTTTCGCGGCGGAAACAAAAACGGCAATAAACCGCGCAGACATGTACAGGCTTCAAAAGCACGCGGTCGGGGTAGCGGTGCACGATGCCCTTTACGGGGCTATGCGCATCATCGCCGATGGGGTCATCGAGCTCTTCAGGCGTATTCACCAGCTCATCCGCAGCCGGCAGGTATTGGCGCGCGACGGGGTCTGTGGCCGTGTCATGCGTTTGCATGGCCGAGAGCACATGGTCTGTCACCGATACGGCATAGCGTTCCATGACCGCCGCGATGGCGGGGTCGTTGGTTGGATTGCTGATGTCGGCTTTTTGCCGTTTCTTGGCCTGCATGATAGCTCCTTATCCGGCATTATGTATAGAATATGCGAAGTTTTTTCAAAGACTTTCAACAAAATCTTTACATAACTTAATCGGTTTGATATACAAGCTGGCGCAAAAAACCGAGGAAATTCATGACCGCCGCCCAAAACAAACCCGCCGCCAAAACCGCCAAAAAGAAAAACACCAAGGACGAGGAAGCCCCGACCGTCGGCGTCGTCAGCCTCGGCTGCCCCAAGGCGCTGGTGGATACGGAGCGGATTCTGACCCAGCTGCGCAGCGAAGGCTATCAACTGTCGCCGAATTACGAAGACGCGAATGTGGTGATTGTAAACACCTGCGGCTTTCTCGACAGCGCGAAGGAAGAGTCGCTGGAAGCGATTGGCGAGGCGATGGACGCCAACGGCAAAGTCATCGTCACCGGCTGCATGGGCGCGGAGCCTGAGCAGATTACCAAAAAATACCCCAAAGTGCTGGCCGTTACGGGCCCGCAGCAATACGAAGAAGTCGTCAGCGCCGTGCATAAAGTCGCGCCCGCGCCGCATGACCCGTTTGTGGACCTTGTCCCGCCGCAGGGCATCAAGCTGACGCCGCGCCATTATGCGTATTTGAAAATTTCGGAAGGCTGCAACAACCGCTGTTCTTTCTGCATTATCCCGTCGCTGCGCGGTGACCTTGTTTCGCGCCCGATTATTCAGGTACTGGCGGAGGCGGAACGACTTGTCAAAGCAGGCGTCAAGGAATTGCTGGTTATTTCGCAGGATACGTCGGCCTATGGCATCGATAACCGCTACCAGGCATACCCGTATAAAAACCGCACCGTGCGCACCAAGTTCATCGACCTTTGCCGCGAGCTGGGGGACATGGGCGTCTGGACGCGTTTGCACTACGTCTATCCCTATCCGCATGTGGATGAAGTTTTCCCGCTGATGAACGAAGGCAAAGTCTTGCCCTATATAGATATTCCGTTCCAGCATGCATCGCCGGCGGTTCTTAAAAACATGCGCCGCCCCGCGCATCAGGAAAAAACGCTCGACCGCATCCACAGCTGGCGCAAAATGTGCCCCGAGCTTGCTATCCGCTCGACCTTCATCGTCGGCTTCCCCGGC
>DQGU01000232.1:1304-6347 GCA_003524565.1 Rhodospirillaceae bacterium | reverse complement strand
TCATCGTCGGCTTCCCCGGCGAAACCGACGCTGATTTCGAATTCCTGCTGGAGTGGATGCAGGAAGCGCAGCTGGACCGCGTCGGCTGCTTTAAATACGAGCCCGTATCCGGCGCGAAAGCGAACGAGCTGGAAGGCGCCGTACCGCCCGAAGTACAGGAAGAGCGCTGGCACCGTTTCATGGCGCTTCAACAGGGCATCAGTGCAGAGCGCCTTGCCAAGAAAGTCGGCAAAACCATCGACGTTATCATTGATGAAACCGGCAATGGCGGCGCGACAGGCCGCTCCAGCGCCGATGCACCCGAAATCGACGGCGTGGTGCGCGTCACCGGCACAGGCATGAACGCGGGGGATATCGTGAAAGTTAAAATCACGGCGTCCGACGAATATGACCTTGAAGGTACACGGGTCGCCGCTTAAGTTTTTTAGCGCAAAAGAAAATTATTGAGAAACCCTGCGTGTGCGGGCCTTACTTGGGGCTGCGGCGGAGTGCGGGTTTTTTGCTCAAGACATTGGGGAAAACATCCTGCTCGCTGCGCGTGCCGCCGCGGGCGCGGTGCTGTTCAAACGCCTTGCGCAGGGCGGAGAGGTTTTCTATCCGCGCGAAACTTTCGCGGTAGAGCGCTTCGACCGGCTGCCCCGCATCTTTACGCACGAATGAAATCCGCTCCAGCGTGCGGAAATTGAAAACCTCTTCCAAAAGTCGGTCGCCTATGCGGCTGACATGCGTAATCTGGTTCGGGTCGCTGGACAGCGCCGCGATAATTTCGGCAAAGCCGCGCAATTTTGCAAAGCCAAGCGCATCTGTGCCCTCTTTGTTGCGCAGAAAGCGGTCTGCCCCCGCATCGACCAGAAATTCTGTGGCCTGCAGATGCCCGTGAAACGCCGCGGCCATCAGGGGCGTTGAGCCTTTGCTGTTGCGGGCGTTGATATCAGCCCCCGCTTCCAGCAAGCGGCGCATACATTCGATATGGTTGCCAAGGGCGGCGGAAAAAATAGCCGGTATTTCACCCGCACCCGCATCGGCGCGCGCGCCCTGCCGCAGCAAAATGGACACCATGTCCGCGCGGCCCTGGCCGGCGGCTTTCAGCAAAGCCCTGTCGAGTGCGTCTTGCGAAATACGCGTCATGTCTGACCTGTTTACGGATAATATCCCAGATATAAAGAGGCCGCCGGTGCGAGTCAACCGGCGGCCTCTTTTACACGCGCAATTCTGAAATTACTTGTTTTTCAGCAAATCGCGGATTTCTTCCAGCAGCTGCTCGTTGCGGGGCGGCGGCGGCGGCTCCGCTGCCGTTTTCTCTTCTTCTTTCTTTTTCAAGTTGTTAATCGGCTTTACAATAAAAAAGAAAATCGCAAAGGCGACCAGAAGGAAGTTGAACAGCGCATTGGCGAACATGCCCACGTTCCAGGTTACAACGCCCGCGGCCTTGGCGTCGGCAATGGTTTTGAAGCTTTCTTCGGTCAGCGACAGCGGGATGAAAAAGTTGCTGAAATCGACCTTGCCCACGATAAGGCCGAGGGGCGGCATAATAATATCATCGACCAGCGAAGATACGATTTTGCCGAAAGCGGCGCCGATAATCACACCGACGGCGAGGTCGAGCACGTTACCGCGCATAATAAACTTTTTGAATTCCTGAATCATACTCGTGGTCTCCTTGTGGTCTAGAAAAATGCGGCCGGAAAGCCCGCCGAATCTGCGGGCGGCGCGGCCGGAACGGTTGTGCGCGCATGCTAGAGGCTGCCCGCGAAAAGTAAAGCTAAAACCATGAAATAGTTGAAAGTTTTTACAGGCTTCATTTTCCGGAAAAAAATTTGCATAAAGAAAATACGGGTGCTATAGTGCCCTCCGGTTCACATTAAATATATATACCCAAGGATTCACCGATGGCTGACCCCACCCCATCGACGACACCGTTCAAACTGCCGGATGACGTGCATGTGCTCGCGCATTTGCGCGACCAGCTGGGCGACTACCTCTCGACGCTGGAGCGCAATACGGATTCCATCCGCGACTGGCTGGAAGAACAGCAAAATAACATTATTGTTGGCCACCACCGCCTTGTGCGCGCGATTGAACGCGACGGCGACGAAAAAAAGGCCGTTAAAATCCTGCAAGAACTGGGCGATACCGCCGGATTTATCCTGAACCTGCAAGATTTCGCCGCACTGGCGCGTGCGCGCTTTGGCGCCGATGGCGCGCTTGAAAAAGCTATCGCCGCCGTCCCGCGCGGTGTGCCATCCGATATTCTGGAAGAGCTGCCCGCGGTGCGCGTGCCCAAGGCAAGCGATACGGTGGAGGCCATCGGCCTGCAAACCCGCATCGATATTCCGCCCCTGCCCGACGACGGGGAGAAAAAAGGTTTCTGGTCGTCCATCGGCGGTATGTTCAAAGGCCCCGACCCCGAAGAAGAAGCCCGCCGCAAGGAAGAAGCCGTCAAGCGCCACTGGCGCCAGCTGCGCGGCGAGATTATCAGCCTGCAAAGCGACCGCCATTACTACATCGACAGTTTCATGGACTGGGTCGGCGAGAATCTGGAACCGGAAGAGCCCGAGGCTCCCACCGCCCCGCTGATGCAGCAATACGAAAGCCCGCAATACGTCATCAACCTCGCCCAGCGCGATTACGATGAAGTAAATACGGAGCGTACCCGCCGTTTGAACCTGCAGGCGCTTGAATACTCCAAACTCGCACAAAAACTGGATACGCAGGACATTCAGGGTTTCATCGCCCTGATGCCCACGCTTTTCCCGCGCGAAGAGACGCCGCAGAGCAAGCGTAGCAAAGAGCTGCTGCTGACCGATTTTGGCGTCGCCAGCTTTGCCGAGCTCGCGCTGACCCATGTCAAAAAAGACGCAGACCGCATCGCGCTTCTCTCCGCCGCGCTCAGCTACGAGCCCAGCTTTAAAATCGCAGGCCTGCAATCGGGCGCGCAAGTTTTCGAACGCGTTCTGGGCGAAGTTTTGAAACCCGAACCTCTCGACCCGGCAGCGCTCCACATCGCTCTTCAAAAACTGCGCGGCCGTGAAGACGGCTTCAGCCTGCTGCCCCTCGCGGCGACCAAGCAAACGCCGTTTTACCGCATCGCCCAGCGTTTCAAGGACGACCACACGCATATTGCCGCCGTCAGTGGCAAGCTGCTGTCCGGCCTTGGGCAGAAAGACTGGCAACTTGCCGCGCAAGTGGGCACCTTTGCCGATGCCGCGGATAAGCAGGATGCACAAACCATGCTCAACACCCTGCGCAGCGTCAGCGCGGGCGACAAAGGCCATGCTTTCATGGCGCTCTGGGCGCTGACCTATCCGCAGCAATCCATCATGGAAAAGCTGCCGGCCAGCGGTGCTGCGCCGCAAATGCTGTCGCTGCTGACGACCGCCGCCATCGAAGCGGGCGTGCATGACGAATGGCACCCTGCGGGCAACGCCGTGAAGGCCGCCAACCGCAGCGGCGGCGAATATGGCGCGGTTATCGGCTTTTTGAACGCCCATGTCCTGCCCACGCTGGCACAGGAAGAAAAATTCGATGTCGCCGCCGCGCGCCACATTCTTGCGAACGGCTTTTTGAACGGCGGCCTTGATGTACTGCGCAAGCAGCTGACCGCCCCCGGCGGCTGGCTGGAACAAGCGGTTTCGTCACAAAACCTGACCGATAAAGAAAAGCTGGCCTGGGTCGCCGCGCTGCTCGAGCCTTTTGAAAACAACATCGTGCGTGCCAATACCCTGCACACCGCCGCAGACCACGCGCAAAGCAAACAGGCCGCGCGCATACTCTCCGGCCTTGAAGCGGCCTTTACTGGCGATAACGTGCGCCTCGATAACGACCGCCTGCTGACCAACCTCGGCCGTATCGCCAATATCTGGTATCACCCGGAACACAAAAACCTGCGTTTCACCGCAAGCGGTATCGGCCAGCTTTTGCAGGAAAACGTCACCCAGCACATGGCCGACGAGACCCTCGCGCTTTTGCAGCGCAAGGGGGGATTTGACGCAGAATACGACGGCCTGCTGAAGCCGGAGAACGTGGACCGCGCTTCGACCACGCAAAGCGGCACCAAGCTTGGCTGGCACCGCCATACTGCCGATTTCAACGGCACCGACGCGCAGGCCGCGGCCCTGCACCACCGCGCTGATTTCCTGCATGAAGACGACCCGAAAACCGGCGCGCGTTTCAGCATCAACCAGAAAGCTGTCTTGCTTTTGCAGCCGCTGGACGATGGCACCCACCTGCTGGTGGACCGCTATGGCAGCGCCCATGTGCTGGAGGGGAATATCCGCCTTGAAGCGCAGCCGCCGCTGCTTGACCTCGGCGGTGTCTGGTTTAACCCGCAGGCAGCGTCCATTCTCTCGCTCTCGAGCGATGGTAAATCGCTGGAGTTCCGCGCGGAGAGCAAGGACTTCGACGACTTCCTCGAAATGACTGCGGAAGATGACGCCGCAGATGCGCCGGAAGCAAAATATATGTACAGCGTCGCGCTGCCCGATAAAAAAGCCGCCGAAGCCATCGCCGCAGCTGTAGAAAAAGACAGCGCCTTTGCCACCCCCGTTGGCGGCGCCGATACGCTGGCGCTGAACCTGCGCGCCCTGCGCTATTTGCAATATCAGGACGCCAGCGACGGCGAGCCGGGTTTTGCCTGCCACAAATACGGCCCGACGCGTAAAGCAGGCTTTGTCCCGACCGAAGATGCGGATTTTGCCGCCGCCCTTTTCAACGGTTTGCAGAGCGCACCCGACGTCATTACCGTGGGCAAACTTATCGCCCATAAAAATTCTATTGAAGACGCCTATTTCGATGCCGAAAACGGCCTGTTTTTCATTGTAAGCGGACAGGACGTCCTCAGCACGAAAGCAAAACCCGAAGAAGCCTATGCCGCGCTGAAAAAGCTTTCCACAGAAAAAGGCTTTGAAACGGTGGGCGTCAACTATGTGCAAAATTCGCGCACATCAGCAACCGAAGAAGTCCCCGCCGATGTCATGAACCTGACGCGCGCGACCTTGCTTGCGTACAACAAAGCAAAAGACCACATCGATGAGATCGGAAGAG
>DQGU01000232.1:550-1083 GCA_003524565.1 Rhodospirillaceae bacterium | reverse complement strand
ACAAAGCAAAAGACCACATCGATGTGCACACGGATCAGGATAAATACCATGTGAACCTCGACGCTGCGCTGAAGCGCGAGCTGTTCGACCGCCTTGAAAAAGAAGGCCGCGCCGAGGCCATGAAAGAAACCCAGAAAATGCCCTGGGTGCGCGACCTTGCCCGAACCATCACCCTGTCGCAATCCTTTGACGTCGTCGCCAAACCGTCGCTAGGTCACGACGCCCCCAATTACCTGCTCGCGCAGGCGATGGGCGAGCGTAAGGACGTACGCCGCACCACGGCGATTGACAAGGATTTCAGCATTGCGCGTGCGCCCGTCAATACCGACGAAAAAATCAGCTATCCGCATGCGCGTGAACCGAGAAGCGCCACCCAGGCAAGCAGCGCCATGCCAAGCCGCTGGAAGAGCAAATATTCCCGGTAAATCTAAACGCGCAGGAATAAAAAAACGCCCGCATCAACTGCGGGCGTTTTTTGTACGCAAAAGATATTAGTAGCCTTTGTTATCCTGCGCCGCGCCGGTGAGCGCGTC
>DQGU01000232.1:0-213 GCA_003524565.1 Rhodospirillaceae bacterium | reverse complement strand
CCAGAACCTGAATCCATTTTTTCATTTTGCTCACCTTTTTATGGGGGACACGCCCTTTAGGGGTTGTTTTCAAAAAATGATACCAGCAAGCCGCCGCCCATGGCAAGCCTCGCGCAAGGGCGCGCTTTAGGGGGCTTCCGGCTGCGGCATGCTCGGCAGTTGCAAATCGTCACGCACTTCGGGCGGCATATCGGGCGCCCCCTGTGCGTCCGG
>DQGU01000231.1 GCA_003524565.1 Rhodospirillaceae bacterium | reverse complement strand
GGGCGGTTTCTGGTTCTGGGACCCTGTCGAAAATGCGGCTTTGATGCCGTGGCTGTCGGGCACGGCGCTTTTGCATTGTCTGTCCGTGCTGGAAAAACGCGGGGCGATGAAAAACTGGACGATTTTCCTTGCCATCCTATCGTTTAGCCTGTCGCTGCTGGGGGCGTTTTTGGTGCGCTCCGGCGTTTTGACATCGGTGCATGCCTTTGCGCTTGACCCTGCGCGCGGGGTTTTTCTTCTGGCGCTTTTGGGTTTGGCGACGGGCGGGGCGCTGTTTTTGTATGCTTTGCGTGCGCCGTACATTCGGGGCGCGGCGCTGTTTCGCCCCTTCAGCCGTGAAACTGTTTTGCTTCTCAATAACGTATTTCTGTTTGCTGCGGCTGCGACGGTTTTTATGGGCACGCTTTATCCGCTTTTTATGTCGGCGCTGGGGTTGGGCAGCGTGTCTGTGGGTGCGCCTTATTATGCGGCCGTGCTGCTGCCGATGTTGCTGCCGTTTATGGCCATGATGGGGCTGGCGCCCGCCATGCCGTGGCGCGCGGGCAAACCGCGCACGACGCTGAAGCGTTTTGCCGCGCCGCTATTGCTGACGCTGGGTGCGGGGGTGGTTTTGTTTTTCTCCCCCCTGCCGTCAACGCCGGTGGTCATGGTTTCCATGCTGGGGGCGCTGTGGGTTGTACTCACCCTCGGTCAGGATGTTTTGCGCAAGGCCGGCAGCTTGCGCGGGTTTTTGTATTTACCCGCGCGTTACTACGGCATGGTGCTGGCGCATGCAGGCTTTGCGCTGATAGTTGCAGGCGCGGCGGGCGCGACGCAGGCGCATAGCGAAGAAATCCGCTGGATGGCGGCGGGCGACCGTCTGCGCGTGGCGGGGTATGAGCTGGTGATGCTGAACGCCGTATCCGACATCGGCCCGAATTTCAACCGCGACAAAGCTGTTTTCAGCGTACGCAATCTGGCCGATAGCGCGGCGGATACCGAATATTTTTTCATGACGCCGGAAAAACGCTGGTACCCTGAAAGCGAAAAGGCGACCAGCGAAGCGGCGTTGTCGCTGCGTGGGTTTGACATGCTTTATGCCGTGCTGGGTGACGAAGACGAAAAATCGGCATCGCCGCGCTTTGTGCTGCGCGTCTATTACCACCCGCTGATTGCGCTTTTGTTTGCGGGTGCGGGGCTTATCGCGCTGGGCGGGGTTCTTTCCATGAAGCCGTCGCGTACGGCGCGTGCAAACAAAAAGGGGGCGCAGGCATGAAGCTGCAAATTTTCGCCCTTGTGCCCTTGCTTCTTTTCATCGGTCTGGTGGCGCTGGTGGCCGTGCCGCTTTTGCGCGGCACAGACCCCGCGAAGCCCGAATCGCCCATGATAGGCCGCGCCGCGCCTGCCGCCGCTTTGCCCCCCGCGCTTGCGGGCGTGCAAGGCTTTGCCCCTGCGGAAATATCGGGCAAGCCCGCCGTGGTGAATTTTTTCGCATCATGGTGCGTGCCGTGTCAGGCAGAACAGCCTTTTTTGGCACGCATGGCGCGCGAATACGGCATTGCCATTTATGGCGTCAATTATAAAGACAAGCCGGAGGCGCTGGCGCCGTGGCTGCAAAAACACGGCAATCCCTTTACCGCGATTGGCGCCGATGCGGATGGCCGCGCCGCGATTGAATGGGGTGTTTACGGCGTGCCGGAAACTTTTGTTATCGACAGCGCAGGTATTATCCGCTTGCGCCATGTCGGCCCCGTAACCGCGGCGGAGTATGAAAAGATTTTCGCCCCCTTGCTGGCGGAGGTGCAAAAATGAAGCTGAATATTCTGCTCTGCGCGCTTGCCTTCGCGTTTTTCCTGCCTGCCGCCGCGATGGCGGTGCAGCCGGATGAAATTTTGCCCGACCCGGTGCTCGAGCAGCGCGCGCGTGTTATCAGCCAGCAGCTGCGCTGCCTTGTTTGCCAAGGCGAAGATATCGACGAATCCGCCGCAGGGCTTGCGCGTGATTTGCGGCTTTTGGTGCGTGAACGTCTGGTCAAGGGCGACAGCGACGCGCAGGTCATCGAATTCGTGCGCGGGCGTTATGGCGATTATGTTTTGATGAAACCGCCGCTGGCGCCGCGCACATGGCTTTTGTGGCTGACGCCAGCCGCCGTTTTGCTGGTCGGTTTTGCCGCTGTTTTGCGCATGATGCGGCCGCGCCGTAAACCCGGCGCGGGCGGTGCGGCATGACCATGCTTTATATCCTGATGGCGTTTTTGACGGCGGGCGTCTGCATCAAACTGGTGCATGTGCTGGCGCATGAACGCGGCAGCCTGCGCGCGGGGCGCGAAGACAGGTTTCTGGCGGCGGTGGTTGTGCTGGTGCTGCCGGCAGCGGCGCTGGCGCTGTACCTTTTGCTCGGCCGCCCCGATATGCGCGGACAGCAAGCGATTTTCGATGTGACGAGCGAGCTTTCGATGCGTCAGGCCGCGCTTCTGGCGCGCCGCCCGATGTCGGTGCTTTTAGAGAAAAACCCCGACGATATTGGCGCGCATCTGGCGCTCGCCGAAATTAACCGCCGCATCGCCCGTTATGATGAAGAGGTCAAATTTCTGTCGCGTGCGGTCGCGCTGGCGCAGGCAAGCGAAGACCCGTTCCTGCGGCATTATGCGGTAACGCTGGGTCAGGCGAAAATCCGCGAAAATGGCGGTGTTGTCAGCGATGACGCGCTTGCGGTTTTTGCCTTTGTGCGGGGGATTTATCCGCAAGAGCCGCTGTCGCGGCATTACGAAGCCCTCGCCCTTGCGCAGCGCGGCGACCCTGCGGCGGCGCTGGCGCTGTGGCAGCAGCTGCTGTCAGAAGGGCCCGCGCGCGCCTATTGGAAAGATATGGTGCGCAAGGAAATGAACGCGGCGCGCAATGCTTTGCGCAAAACGCAGGCCACAAAGCCGTCATCCACCAAAGAAAATAACGAATAGTTTCTAGCGGCGGCGTTGCGGCTGGCCGGGAACGGGTATGGGGTTTGGCTCATGCGCGCAGGCGTTTGACAGGCGCGTGTATTCTTCGCGGTTGTCAATGCGCTGGTGGCGGGCGCGGCGTACCTGATCCATTTCGGCAATCGCCTGCTGCGCGGCGGCCTGCACTTGCTGGCCAATCCATTCCTGCACTTGCGGCAGCTGGTTTTTGGTCACGGGCTGCATGGGCGGTATGCTGTTGACCGCACGCTGGATGTTCGCCTGAATGCGCGGAATAAATTCGTTAAGGGTGATAACATCAAGATTCACATGCTGCACTTCGTGCTGCATGGTGGTGTTATAGCGGCAGGTGCCGGGTCTGTATTCATTCGCGATATAGACGTCGGGCTGATAATCCAGCACGACCTGAATTTGTTTGATAGACGCGCAGTGCGCATCGACGCCGCGCATGGACATGATGTTCATCTGTATCTGGCGCGAAATCAGGATTTTGCCCTGCGTGACGCCGCCGACGACGTAAATTTCATTGTCATGGCGTGAAAACGTGGTGTCTATCTGAAAGTTGCCGAGCTGCGCGCTGGGGATATGATAATAATATTTCGGCGTGCCGTTGCGGGTCTGGATGTAAACGGGGCCCGGCTGCACTTGCGGGCAGCTGTAAATGCTGGCAAGGCTCATCAAGCCGGCGCTGACGATATGTTCAAGCCCGAAAATCATGCCCGTTTTCTCCCCACGCTTTTTGCCGCGGCAAGTCCTTGTTTGATTTTTGCGCCCGCGCTGCCGGCGGCTTTGCCGACTTTCAGCACGTTATCTATACGGCGCGATAGAAAGGCCTTGGTATCCGCATGGCCGTCGCTGTCATCGCCCAGCCAGTAAAGAATGGTGGCGGTGATAACGCCCGACAGCAAAAAACGCTTGGTATAGCGGTTATAATCGGTCGCCGTGTCGCCCGCCGCCTGCCAGATAATATCGGCGCTGCGCCAGACATGCTGCGGCAGCAAAAGCCCGCCCGGCGGTGTGCCGAGGTGACAAAGGGCGCTGGATACCGCCTGTTTCCATGGCGCAAGAATATCAAGCCGGATTTCGACCCCGCGCGCCACGCGGTCGCGCACGCGCAAGGATTCCAGATTTTCACGCGCCAGACGTTTTTGCATTTCATCGTCCGCCCAGCTGGAAAAATAAAGCGCCAGTTCGCGCGTGCCGTTCGGAAAAGCCGCATCGGCCGCGGAAACGTCTATGCCTGCGCGTGCGGCGGCGGCCTCGACCAGCCCGTCGTGCCATCCGTCAAAGGCGACATCCGGCAAGGCGGCCAGCAAGATTTGCGTGCGCAGTGTGTTCATATCTGCGCCGTCTTTGTTCCGGCGGGTGGTGTTTTGTTTCGGCTTGCGCGCGCGGCGGGCGGAGGGGGGCATGTGCGGCCTTTGAATTTGCAGGACGGATGTGTAGATTACACTAAACATCCTTTATAAAATTCTAACATATTCCGGTGTCAGAGAGTAGCCATGCCCGCAAAAACCCGCGCCGCCAAGACGAAAAACCCCGTGAAAACAAGAAAATCCGCCCAGCCGCGTCAAAGCGCCACCTTGCCCGTCTGGTCGCTGGATGACCTTGTGCCCGCGCCCGCGCAAAAACATATCGCCAAGGGGCTCGCGGCCGCCGCGCGCGATGCGGCGGCTTTTCGGGCAAAATACGAAAACAAGGTGGGGCGCCTTGGTGCGGAAGGTTTTGCAGCCGCCTTCGCACTTTACGAAAAAATCAGCGAAACGCTCGGCCGCTATGGCAGCTATGTCTCGCTTGACCGGCAGACCAAGCTGGACGATGCCGCAGCGGGGCAGCTGTATCAATCCGTCAGTGAAACGCTGAATGATATTTCCGCCGATATGGTCTTTTTCCGGCTGGAGCTGAACCGCGTGCCGGATACCGTTTTCACCAAGTGGCTGAAGCATCCTGAAGTCGCCCGCTATAAACCCGTGCTGGCGCAGATGCGCGCCTATCGCCCCTATCAGCTGTCAGACGAAGTTGAAAAAATCCTGCATGACCGCGACGTCACCGGTGCGGGCGCATGGATGCGCATGTTCGATGAAACATCGGCCAAGCTGCGCTTTCCTTTCCGCGGTAAAACGCTGACGGAAACGGAAATATTCCATCAGTTGCTGTCGGACGATGCCGCCGTGCGGCGTGATGCGCATGCGTCGATTGGCAAGGTTTTAAAAGAAAACGCGGGCACCTACGGTTTTATCCTCAATACCCTCGCCAAGGAAAAAGAGGTGGATGAACGCCAGCGCGGATTCAAAAGCGTGATGGCGTCGCGCAACCTCGACAATCAGGTCGAAGACGGTGTGGTGATGGCACTTGTGGATAGCGTGCGCGCCAGTCACAAACGCCTGTCACACCGCTACTACAAGCTTAAAGCCGGCTGGATGGGCAAAAAGCAGCTGGATATCTGGGACAGAAACGCACCGCTGCCCTTCGCGGCGAAGCGCAGGCTGGGCTGGGATGCGGGGTGCAAAACCGTACTGGCGGCTTACGGCGCGTTTCATCCGCAGCTGGCGGCTGTGGCGCAGAAATTTTTCGATGGCGGCTGGATAGACGCGCGCCCGCGCGCAGGCAAAGACAGCGGCGCATTTTCGGCATCGACGATACCATCGGCGCACCCGTATATTTTGATGAACTATAAAAACGGGCTCGAAGACGTCATGACACTTGCCCACGAAATGGGGCATGGCGTGCATCAGGTACTGGCGGCGCAGCAGGGGTATTTCATGGCCGATACGCCCCTGACGCTGGCCGAAACTGCCAGCGTGTTTGGGGAAATGCTGGTCTTTCAATCCCTGCTGGCCAGTGAAACCGACCCTGCCGCGCGCCGTGCGCTTCTGGCGCGCAAAGTGGAGGATATGCTCAACACCGTCGTGCGCCAGATTGCATTCCATGATTTCGAATGGCAATTCCATCAGGCGCGCAAAAAAGGCGAGCTGACGCCGGATGAAATCGGCGACATCTGGATGGACGTGATGCGCAAAAGCCTCGGCCCCGCGTTCAAGTATGACGAAAACTACCGCTATTTCTGGGCGTATATATCGCATTTTTACCATTCGCCCTTTTACGTCTATGCCTATGCGTTCGGTGATTGTCTTGTGAACGCGCTTTACATGGCCTATGTGGATTCTGACAAGAAAGGGCAGGGGCAGGCGTTTGCCGATAAATATATCGCGCTGCTCGCAGCGGGGGGCACGCTGCATCACCGTGCGCTGCTGAAACCTTTCGGGCTGGATGCGGGCGACCCTGCCTTCTGGCGGCGCGGGCTTTCGCTGATTGAAAGTTTCATAGACCAGTTGGAATCGGGCGGGAAGGCTGATAATCTGGCCACGCAGCCGCGCAAAGCACGCCCGCGTAAAAAACGATAACGGACATCATGTTTCTTTTCGGTAAAAAAGCCAGAATCGCCGACCTGTGCCGGCAAATCGCCCTTCATGCCGAAGAAGCCGTCGTTATTATCGACCGCAATAGCGAAATCGTTTTTTTCAACGAAGGGGCAGAGCGGATTTTCGGCTATGCCGCCAATGAAATCACCGGCCAAAAGCTTGATACCCTGCTGCCGGAGCGGTTTCATATCCAACATGATATGATGATTCACGAATTCGGCCATGCCGATGTGGCTGTCAAACATGCCGAAGACCGGCACCGCCAGATTTATGGCCGCCGTAAAAGCGGCGAGGAATTTGTGGCCAGCGCGTCGATTTTCGACCTCAGCCGCGGCGACCAGAAATTCTATGGCGCCGTCGTGCGCGACATCAGCAAGAACCGCAAAACCGAAGAAGAATTGCTGCGTCTGGCCGCGACAGACCCGCTGACGGGCGCGTTCAACCGCCGCGAATTCACCGCGATTGCGGCGCGCGAAGCGCTGCGCGCCAACCGCTATCACCACCCGCTGTCGATTTTGATGTTCGACCTTGACCATTTCAAACGCCTGAATGATACCTACGGCCATGGTGCGGGTGACAAAGCGCTGCAAAGATTCACCATGATTTGCACCAACGCCCTGCGCAACGTGGACGTTTTTGGCCGCTGGGGCGGCGAAGAATTCGTCGCGCTTTTGCCGGAAACCGATATTCAGGGCGCAACGGTGATAGGGGAGCGTCTGCGCCGCCTGACCGCCGATAACCTGCTCACCTACAACGACCATAAAATTAATTTCACTGTCAGCATCGGCATCGCCGAATTCAAAGACGGCGAAACCGCCATCGACGGCGTGCTCGGCCGTGCCGACAGCGCGGTTTACGATGCGAAGAAAGCCGGCCGCGACCGTATTTCCGTATTCAGGAACTAAACTCTATAATATTCGGGAAACTAAAAAGCGCCAGACGGGCAGAAAAGCCTTTCTGTCATAAAATTCTGTGTTAGGCTTTTGGTCGTTCGTTCAAACAAGAAGCCGTTTCTGCCGCGCATAATAGCGGCAGATTTAAAATGGCCGGGATAGACGGGCGGCATAACGGGTGTTTGCGTGGCTTCGGCTGCGCCGTCAAATCTTCGAATAACGCTTCGGAGGAAGATGCAAGACAAGCCGGACAACAAACCGGATACCCCGCCGCCGCAGGACATGCTCCCGCGCTGGGATTTGTCGGCTCTTTTTCCGGGTAAAGATTCCCCTGAATTCAAAAACGCGCTTGCGGCTATCGACCGCGATGTCGAAGCTTTCGCGCGCGACTGGCGCGGCAAAGTGGCCAAGGCCGACGGTGCGGGCTTGGGTGCGGCGGTGGCGCGGTTTGAAAAAATCACCGAAAACATCGCGCGTGTTGAAACCTATGTGTCGCTTTTGCGCGCGGCCGACAACCGCGAAGATGCTTTCGCCAGCAAAATCGATGACCGCCTGCGCGGCGCGACGCAGGAGCTTTTGTTTTTCACGCTGGAGCTGAATAAAATACCCGAGCCTGCGCTGCTGCAAAAAATCGCCGCGCCGGAGCTTTCGGCATACGCCCCGTGGATAGGCGCGCTGCGTGCCAGCCGCCCGCACCAGCTGGATGACGAGGCTGAAAAATACCGCCACCTGAAAGAAGGCGCGGCCGAAGACGCCTGGCGCCGCCTGTTCGATTTGACCATGCAGGGCATGCGCTTTGACGTGGATGGTCAAAAACTGACCGAAGCGGAAACGCTGAACATCATCGATAATGACCGCGACGCTGCCAAACGCCGCGCGGCGTGGGAATCTTTCACCAAGGGGCTTGGCGAGAATATCGGCGCCTTCGCGCTTATCACCAACACGCTTGCCGCGCTGAAAGCGGCCGAAGACACCCAGCGCGGGTTTGAAAAGCCCGAAGACAGCCGCCATCTTGAAAACCATATCGAACGCGACACCGTCGCCGCCATGAGCGTGGCGGTGAAAGCGGCGCAGGGCAAAACATCGCACCGTTATTACGCATGGAAAGCGAAAAAAAGCGGTGTAGCGCGCCTGCACCCCGCCGACCGCAATGCGCTGCTCGGCGATGCGCCGCAAAAACATATCCCGTGGGATGAGGCGAAAGAAATCGTGCTGTCTGCCTTTGCCTGCCTGTCGCCGGAGATGGAAAAAATCGGCCGCCGCTTTTTTGACGAAGGCTGGATAGATGCCGCGCCGCGCGCAGGCAAGGATAGCGGCGCGTTTTCGCACCCCTCCGTCCCCTCCGCGCATCCTTTCATCCTGCTGAACTATTTCGGCACGCCGGGCGATGTGATGACACTGGCGCATGAACTGGGGCATGGCATCCATCAGGTGCTGGCGGCAAAGCAGGGGCATCTGATGGCCGATACGCCCCTGACGGTTGCCGAAACCGCCAGCGTATTTGGCGAGATGCTGACTTTCCGTGCGCTTTTGGCGCGTGAGGAAGACCCCGCCGCACGCCGCGCCATGCTGGCTGGTAAAATTGAAGATATGCTGAACACATCTGTCCGCCAGACGGCCTTTTTCACGTTCGAGCAAAAACTGCACGCCGAATACCGCGAAAAAGGGGAGCTGTCGCCCGAGCGCATCGGCGCCCTCTGGCGGGATGTGACGCGCGATAGCCTCGGCCCGGCCATCAACATGGATACACCGGGCGCGGAAAACCTCTGGGCTTATGTGCCGCATTTTATTCATACGCCGTTTTACGTTTATGCCTATGCCTTTGGCGATTGCCTTGTGAACGCGCTGTATGACAGCTACGACAAGGCGGCGGATAAGCAGGATTTCGCGCAGAAATATACCGCGCTGCTTTCTGCCGGCGGCAGCAAAACGCATGAGGAACTTCTCTCTCCTTTCGGTTTTGACATCGACAATCCGGCCTTTTGGCGCAAGGGGCTTGGCGTTATTGAACGTTATATCGACGAGCTTTTCGCCCTCGACCAGAAAATCGAGCGGGCGCAAAAGGCCGAGCAGGATTTCAAAAAAGCGGGCAAATCGCTGACATCCGATAAAGACGGCGCGAATGACAACGCGCCCGATAAAACGGCAGAAAAAGCGTTCAAAAAAGCATCCCGCCGCAAACCTCCCGCCGCAGGGGTGGAGGAAGTGCCCAAGCCGCCGAAACCGCCAAGTGCAGGGGACGCTCCATGAAAAACCCCAGAAACGGCATGCTGCCGCAAAAACGCCTGCAAGACGATTTCAACCGCGCGCGCAAATCTGCCAATGATAACGCAGCGGCAAATGACGAATATTTGCCGCGTTG
>DQGU01000165.1:8197-8359 GCA_003524565.1 Rhodospirillaceae bacterium | reverse complement strand
CACCAAACGCGAACGCCGCTGGGTTATCTACAAAGACAAGGCCGAGGCATCGCTTGTCCCCGCCGAGTGGCACGGCTGGCTGCATCACCAGACGGATGCCGTCCCCGCCGCCGATAACCGCCTGCGCAAAGATTGGCAAAAACCGCACCTGCCCAACCAGAC
>DQGU01000165.1:3638-8058 GCA_003524565.1 Rhodospirillaceae bacterium | reverse complement strand
GTGCCGCCGGAATGGCATGGCTGGCTGCACCACCAGACAGACGCCGTGCCTGCGGCCGATAACAAATACCGCAAGGAATGGCAAAAGCCGCACCTGCCCAACCAGACCGGCACCGAACATGCCTATCGCCCGCCGGGCCACGCCCTGATGGGAGGCCAGCGCGCCGCCAGCACCGCCGATTACAGCGCATGGCAGCCGCCCGAATAAACCGGACGCCCGCAAGACAGACCACATAGAATACGGAGATACCATCATGCAAAGAAACATCGTTGAAACCGCCATGGGCGCACTTGTTCTCGCTGCGGCTGCGGGCTTTGCCTTTTTCTTTCACACGACCGCGCAAATCGGCAACAAGGACGGATACGAACTGAAAGCCCGTTTCAGCAAAATCGACGGCCTTGAAAGCGGCAGCGCGGTCAAAGTCAGCGGCGTGAAAATCGGCCGCGTGGTCGGCTTCTCGCTTGACCCCGAAACCTATCAGGCCGAAGTGCGCCTGACCATCGACAACAATGTCAAACTGCCGCGCGACACCGCCGCGGTCATTGCCAGCGCCGGCCTGCTTGACGGCAAATTCATGACGCTGGAGCCCGGCGCGGACGAAGAGATGCTGGCCAGCGGCGATTTCATCGAATACACGCAATCGACGCCGGGGCTTGAACAGCTGCTCGGCCAGGTGATTTTCAGCCTGACCAAAGACGACAAAAAAGGCGCGGAAGAAGCGCCCGCAGACGGGAAGTAAGCCGCCGTGTTTCTGCGCCGTATTCTTTTTTCCGCCGTTTTGCTTTGCGCCGCGTTTGCGAACGCCCCGCAGGCCGCAGCGCGCGAGATGGAGGATATGAGCGTCGTTGTCGTGCGCAGTATCGACAAGCTTTCCGCGCGCACGCATACCTTTGACATTCCCGTCGATAAGACGGTGCAGTTCGGCAAATCGCTTTTCATCAAAGTGCGCGCCTGCCGCAAATCCCCGCCAGTGGGGGAGCCTGAAGCCGCCGCCTTTTTGCAGATATGGGAGCGCAAACCCCACGAAGACCAGTCCAAATGGGTTTTCAGCGGCTGGATGTATTCATCAAACCCCGCCCTGTCGGCGATGGATCACCCCGTCTATGACGTTTGGGTGATTGATTGCAAAAAATCCGCAACCTCGGCGAAGTCCGAAGAATTCTCGTCCGAAGTCGCGCCCGACGAAGCGGCTGCTGACGCCGCCGCCGTTTCGGGCGAAGCCGAAGGGGTGGATACCGAAGCATCGCCCGACGACACCGAAGCATCTCCTGCGGACGAATAAGCCGCCGCATTATACCGGCGGACGTTTCCATCAAACCTGACATCGCTGCGCAAAAGCGCCGCCTGCAAACGGCGGTGATATTCCGTGCGCGGAATCTCGATGCAGCCGAATTGCAGCAAATGGCTGTTCACAAACTGTGCGTCCCACAAAATAAATCCGCGCGCACGCAGCCGCGCGGCCAGATGCACAAAGCCGACTTTGCTGGCGTCACGCGCGGTTGAAAACATGCTTTCGCCAAAAAACGCGCCGCCAAGGGCAATGCCGTAAAGCCCGCCCACCAGCGCGCCGGTTTCTTTTTCCCGCACCTCGACACTATGGGCGAAACCGCGGTAATGCGTGCGCTCGTAAAGCGCGATGATGGTATCGTTAATCCATGTTTCCCGCCGCGCATCGGCGCAAGCGCGGATAACAGCGGGGAAATCGCGGTTGAACGTCACATCATACAGACGTGCACGCACCGTGCGCCGCAGCCGCGCGGGGATGTGCAGCCCGTCAAGCGGCAGGATGCCCCGCCTCTCTGGGTCATACCAGCCGACATCGGACGCATGCCGCCCCTCTGCCATCGGAAATACGCCCGCAGCATAAGCGCCCAGCAGCAGCTCGGGCGTCAGGTCGATGCCTTCGCCGTTCTGCTCATGCTCTTCGTTGTCGTCTGCCACGCGCCGCGCCCTGCCTTTCGCATCCATTCTAGCGCAAGGCAGGCGCAAAGCGGCAGCGATTTGGCAAAACTATGTGGCGCGGTGGCGCCAGCGCGCAGGACGGCGGCCGCGGCACACCGCCCGCGTGCAGCAGGCGCGGTCGGCCTCGTACATGTGAATAATGCTGTATTCTTCGCCGAAGCCCGGCGTCATCACCCCGCCTGTCAGCAAATCGTGTTCAAGATAAAGCCCGCCCAGATGTTCGACCAGCATGGGCCTGCCGGGCCGGAAAACGATGCGGCCGATGGTATGCGCCAAATTTCCGCCCCGCGTTTCGCAAAGGCGGTGCGGCATTAAAAGTAATTGCTCTTTTTGTGTCATAATCAAAATTCCCCCGGTTTGTTGATAAGCAAGACGCAAAAATTATTTCGTAAAATATAAACTGACGCGGGATTACATCTTAAATATGTTAAGATATAGTTAATTTTCACGTTTTCATGAGGATTTCGGCGGCATACGCGGGCATAGACAGCCGCACGTCAGCACGGCCGGCACCCCCTGTAAACTTGTCGATGAAAAGTTTAAGGGACGAGTGATTTTGTCATTTTCAAGGTGAGATTATCGTCAATCGCGCGCATCTCGCCCGCGCGCACCGGTATGTCGTCATAGGCGATGCCTGCCCCGTCGGGCATATAGCCCGCCCGCACATAAAGCCGCTGCGCCGCGCCGAAGGACGCATACAGCCCGACGCTGATGCCCATTTCGGTTTTACCCGCCGCCCGCGCCACGTCTTCGCAATAGGCGACCAGCCGCGCGCCGATGCCGCGGCCGCGAAAATCCGGCAGCACGTTGAGGTCCTGCACTTCCGGCAGGCCGAAACGGCGAAAAGCCGCATAAAGCGGATAATCATTCAGCTGCACATAACCCGCAAGCACGCCCGATGCCGCATCGATGGCCAGAAAAATCTGCCGCCGCGCCGCCGCCTGTTCTTCAAGGCAGCGCGCGAAATAACCCGCTTCGTGGGCCTGTCCCATGCCGCGCGCGAAAGCATCCAGCGCGGGAATATCGTCCTGCACGGCGCGGCGGATAACGACATCGCCGGTCTCTTGATGCTGCATATCTTTACCCGTTGTCATATTGGCCAGCCTTTCGCTGCAATCACGCTTTGCGCCCCTGCCAGTGTGCCCGTGGCCTCGAGGGTTTTCAAGCCGTGCGAAAAGGGTCATACTTGAAAAACCAACAACCGCCGGATACCGCGCCATGGAAGAAACCCGCACAGCCCCGAGCCATTCCCTGCTGCATTGCTATCGCCTAGACGGCAAAGGCGGCGCGGTCGCTTGCGACTTGCAAAGCGCGCTGGGCGAAACGGAAATGCCGGTCTGGATACATCTGAACGGCCGCCACGGCGATACCAAAAAATTCCTGCGCGACGACATCGGGCTGGAGCCGCTGTTGATTAAATCCATGCTGGCCGAAGAAACCCGCCCGCGGTTTGAAGAAACCGAGCAAGGCACACTGCTTATCCTGCGCAGTATCAACCACAATCCGGGGCCGGAGCCGGAAGACCTTGTGTCCATCCGCCTTTGGATGAGCGGCCACCGCATCATCACCATCAGCCGCCGCAAGGCGCGCGCCGTTTCCGACCTTGACGAGAGGATGAAACAAAACCGCGGGCCGCGCAAGGCGGGAGAATTCATCTCCATGCTCTGCATGTGCATCGACGATGGCATCGAGCCCGCCATCGGCGCGCTTGAAGATTCCATCGACGAGCTGGAAGATATTTCCACCGACCGCCCGACGCCGACCCTGCGCGCCGACCTTGCGTCCGTGCGCAAACAGGCCACGCAATTCCGCCGCCACCTGACGCCGCTGCGCGATGTTATCAGCCGTCTGCAAAAAACCGATCAGGTCTGGCTGTCGCCCGCCGATAAATGGTCGCTGCATGACAGTCTTGACCGCATGACGCGCTTCCTCGAAGAGCTGGACGCCCTGCGCGAGCGCAGCCAGATTTTGCAGGACGAAATTTACAGCGCCATGTCCGCGCGCCTGAACCGCAACATTTATGTGCTGTCGGTGATTACGGTGATTTTCATGCCGCTGACCTTCCTGACGGGGCTTTTGGGTATGAACGTCGAAGGAATCCCGGCCGCCGGCCATCCGCATGCGTTTTTTGCCGTCTGTGCCCTCAGCCTCGGCATCACCTTGATACAACTATATATTTTCAGAAAGTTGAAATGGTTCTAATCATGGCCTGTCCGTGATTGAATTGCTTTTGACAATCCGCGCACCGCATTTATCATGATAAAGCGCATCACAGGATGGTTGAGATGTCCGACAATAAAACGCAATCCGGCGGCCTGACAGGATTTTTTGTACGCACGCTGCTGCTTATCGCCCTTGCCCTGACAATGGCTGGCGCTTATTTCGCGTTTGTTGTCCTGCCCCGCGAATGGCCCGAGCCCGCGCAAGGGGCAGAAGCAGAACCCGCCGAAGCGCTGCC
>DQGU01000165.1:1489-3315 GCA_003524565.1 Rhodospirillaceae bacterium | reverse complement strand
AGCTTTGCCGAGCTTGACCTGAGGCCGCCCAGCTGGCGCACGCTCGCCCATGTCGAAAAAGGCGAAACCGATAAACCTGATATCGTCATCACCGCGACGGACATGGACGACAGGCTTCTGCCGGTCGATTATTTCACAGCCAGCATCGTTCTGTCCGGTGACGAAAATCAAATCCTGCCCGGCGTCGGTTTCAGCGAAGAGGAACCCGGCCGCTTCGTCGCGCGCGGCGTGACGCTGCCCGAAAATGGCGATTGGGAAATCCGCGCCACGGTGCGCCGCGGCCAGCAAACCATGCTTATCGGCCAGAAAATCGCGCCTTTGCTGCCGTTCAAACCGCGCGACGCCGAGCCCACGGCACCAAACAACCCCTGAAATAGCGCGGCTATTTCACGCGCAGTTCATAGAACAGCTGGTCTTCTTCCGCCCCGTCCGGCCAGACATGCGCCTTGCGATGCGTATAAATAAACCCGTGTTTCTGGTTGGCTTTCATCGAAGCCGTATTGGATTCGCGGTGCGACACAACAATCGTTTGCACAAGCGGATGCTGACGCGCCCAATCGATGCGCGCGCGGTATAATGCGGCCGCATAGCCCCGCCCGCGCACATCGGCACGCAGCCACGAACCCCACAGCTTGGCAACGCCATACATGCGGTCATCTTCGCGCAGCGCAATGCCCGTCATACCCGCAATCGCGCCCGCATCATCAAAAAAACCGAATACGGCAGAATCTTCGCCCGTCAGCCAGCGGCGCCATTCGTCTTCGCCGTAATCTTTTTCACGGTCGAAGAACGAGCCGAATGCACGCGGGTCGGACGATAGCGCCAAAAGCCGCACATCGCGCAAAAGCGCCCAGTCTTCGGCCGTCAATCGGCGCAGCGATACCATGCTTATCTTATCCCGCCTTTTTTGCCGGGCTTGCCGTGCGGCTTTGGTGATAGCCGCGCAGGTATTGCGGCGGAATATCCGGCTCCGCCCCCAGCTCAATCGCGGCATGCACGGCCCAGTAAGGGTCGCGCAGGAAAGCACGCGCCAGCAGCGCGATATCCGCCTCCCCCTTGCGGATGATTTCATCGGCCTGACGCGCCTCGTTAATCATGCCGACCGCCGCTGTGGGCACGCCGGCATCGCGGCGGATTTGCGCGGCAAACGGCACCTGATAGCCGGGGCCGACGGCGATTTTGGCGTCATGCACGTTACCGCCCGACGAGCAATCGATAATATCCACGCCCGCTTGCTGAAGCGCTGCGGACAAAGTGACGCTTTCATCAATCGTCACACCGCCCGCCGCCCAGTCGGAGCAGCTGAGACGCGCCGCCAGTACCACATCTGCCGGAATTTCTGTCCGCACAGCGCGCGCGGTTTCAAGGATGAAACGCGCGCGGTTTTCAAAGCTGCCGCCATAGGCGTCTTCGCGTTTGTTGCTAAGGGGGGAGAAGAATTCATGCATCAAATACCCATGCGCCCCATGCAGTTCGATAAAGCGGAAACCGGCCGAAACGGCACGGCGCGCCGCCACAACAAAGGCATCCTGCGTGCGGCGAATATCGTCGATTGTCATTTCGCGCGGCACCGGATGCCCGTCCTGAAACGCGATAGCCGAGGGGGCAACCGTCTGCCACGCGCCCGCCGCAGCCGCCAGCGGATTGCCGCCGCGCCACGGCAAATCGCACGACGCCTTGCGCCCCGCATGCGCGATTTGAATACCGGCAACGGCGCCTTGCTTCTCAATAAACGCCGTTATCGGTTTCATGACTTCGGCATGCGCGTCGCTCCAGATACCTGTGCAGCCGGGGGTGATGCGGCCTTCGGGCACGACGCCCGTCGC
>DQGU01000165.1:745-1279 GCA_003524565.1 Rhodospirillaceae bacterium | reverse complement strand
GCCTTCGGGCACGACGCCCGTCGCCTCCATAATCACAAGTCCCGCGCCGCCAGCCGCGCGCGCGCCCAGATGCGTGAGATGCCAATCGTTCACCATACCGTCCGCGGCAGAATACTGGCACATGGGCGAAACGCCGATGCGGTTTCTAAACGTCACGCCGCGCAGCGTCAGCGGGGCGAACAGCGATACAGGGGCAGCAGCAGACATACGGGCAAACTCCGGTAAAAAACAAAACAGGGGGCTATTCTAACCCGCGGCGGGTAAATTGCTCAGCCATTTTTCGGCCGCCGCAGGGCTTTCAAGGCGGATATAGGCGGCTTTGGGATAAAGTCCAGTATCGGCGAAAATCGCGCCATAACCGCGCCGGTGTTTCCAATAGCTGCGAAACAGCCAAACCATGATGCTCTTGCGCGACAAAAAAATCCGCAGGCTGTCGGTATTGCCGTTGCATATCAATTTTTTATCAAATATCCGCCGCAAAGAGCGCGTCAACAACCGCCAGAACACCAGATAAAACGGGTAATCCAGCCAGAC
>DQGU01000165.1:0-529 GCA_003524565.1 Rhodospirillaceae bacterium | reverse complement strand
ATAAAACGGGTAATCCAGCCAGACAATCGCATCGGCCTGCGGCCAGACGGCGGGGCGCACGGCGGAATAATTGCCGCATATAACCCAGCTCTGCTCCGCCGCCGCCACCGCGGCGCGGGCATAGAAATCTTCGGGCGCGCGCGCCTGCCACTGCGGCAACCAGTAAAGGTCATCAAGGTCGGTAAAAACAGAACCCAGATGTGCCGCCAGCACGCTGCCGAATGTCGTTTTGCCCGAGCCCGTCGCCCCGACGATAACAATACGCCGATATGAACCCTGCATCGCGCCCCCCCCCTTTGCACAGCATACAAAAAAACCCGGCGCGAAGGCCGGGTTTTTTGTTGGTATAGTTTGACTATTATTGGGGCATAACCCAGGCATCGCCGTTTTTAATCAACGCCTCGGTAAATTCATGCTCGCCGGTTTTGACGAGATGCTGCAAAGCGGGGTCTTTTGCCCAATCTTCGGTGATTTCGTAGGAAACCAGCACCTTTACACTGCGGACTTGCAGGCCGTTGGCGTTTTGCGG
>DQGU01000012.1 GCA_003524565.1 Rhodospirillaceae bacterium | reverse complement strand
GATGAAAATTTTTTTGTGTTTTTTGCGTTCATAACGGCCTCGCGCGGGGGTCTGTATTCCTCTGGTTTTAAACTGTTTTTTGGAAAATGCAACCCTTCCTTAAGGGGGGTTAATCGAGGGTTAATGCCATAATTCATTTCCTTAACTTATTTTTCATAGACGAAACGTAGTCTTGCTTCTGGGGAAACTATGGAACTGCAAAAAAGGGGAATACGGGGATGGGACTGGGGTTCAATTCTGCCGCACAAAAGAAGACTGAAGTTCTGGCATCGACCGTCGATATGCGCGCACAAATCGTCAAGCGCATGGACAGCGCCTACCAGCGCCTGAGCGAAAGCTTCAACCCCTCGGCCAGCCGCGAAGACACGCTGCTCGGCGGCATGGTTATCGGCTTTCTGGGCTGGATGGCTTTCGGCCAGATGCTGCAGGTCGCCTTCTCCGGCAACGAAACCATGAGCAACCTGCTGGAAAGCGCCAACGACCCGACGCTCTGCGCGGTGCTGGACGGCGCGACCGAAATGATTGACGAAAACAACAGCAAATTCCGCCACAGCAAATCTTCGCTGTATCCCAAAGGCCGCCGCCATGACGCTATCAAAGGCCCGGCCATGAACCGCAAATTCAATCTGGTTGCCGCGAACCAGAACTACCGCTTCAAACTGGATGCCCGCAACGAAATCGCCTATATGGCCGAAATGCTGGAAATGCTGGATAAAATGGAAAAGAACGGCGTGAGCGAGCTGAGCGTCAATCCCGCGCAGCCGCTGTACGATACGCTGAAACAAAACGCCGCGCTGGCGCAGGCGGACAAGGTTGTCACCCGTTTTTCCTCTCCGGTACGCAAATTCGCCTGATTTGGTGTTTGCGCGCGGGTTCATGCGGTGGCATGCTGGTGAAGCCCCGCAATCCTTGCGGCGGCGGAGCGGACGATGACAGAATTCACAACATCGCTGGTACGCGAAAAAATAGAGTTTCTGGACGACGGGGCGGAAGGCATCGTGCCTGCCGCGATTGTGCGCAGCAACCGCATTTTCCTGCGCCTGCCATCGCTGGAAGACAAGGCGCAGACGGATAAAATCGTTATCCGCACCCAGACCATGCCGACGGCGCTGCGTCTGGCGGGCAAGGTGATGTTCAGCTATTACCGCAACGGTCTGTTCAGCACGCGGCATGAAGCTTACGACTGGGGCGCGCAGTGGGATGCGGTGCTGTCGGGATATGACCGCGCTTTCATGCCCGACCTCTGGGCTTCGGTCTATGTGAACGGCAAATCGGCGTTCAAGACGCTCAATTCCCCCTTCGTGGATATTGTGGAGCAGTGCGCGCTTCTCAGTCTCGACAATTACGATGCCGCCATCCATGTGACGGAGGAGGCGCTGCGCAAGCTGGGCCGCGCGATGCGCATCAACCATGCCTCTACCGTTGCTGCTGTCATGACGGATGCGCGCGACGAAATGCGCTGCGGCATCATCCACCGTATGGACGGTCGCGATGCGACGTTCAATTTCATGGTATCCGGCGGGCAGGCGGCGCACCGCGTGGTGCAGTCGCTCGGCATGGCCGCGGCGTTTCTGGAGGCCATTAACCTCCAGCGGGTCGTGCGCAGCATGCAAGAGAAAATCCGCGCCCGCGAAGCGGCCAAGGCTTCGCCCGAAGCAACCCGCTTGCGCGCGGCCACGGCGCGCATGACAGCGATTGACAAGGCCATCAATTCTTTCGAAGATATGTACACCGTTAAATACCGCCCCGCCAAACCGGATTTTTTCTCTGCGAATTCCGGCGGCGGCTTCGGCGGTTTTTAAATTATTTATCCGCAAGGACGGAAAGGACACCGCACCATGGACAAAAACGGTTTTGAAAAGCTTGTGGCGATGATGGCCAGTGACAACGACAGCGACGCCGTGATGGGCTTGCGCGGGTTTCAGGCTTGGCTGCGCGAAGAAAACGTGCCCTTCGCCAAGGCGGCGCAGTCTGTATTCGACAATCTGGCATCGCTGCGCGCACCGATAAACGCGGATAGCCTGACCGCCGCCCCGCAGGAACGCGGCGCCGTTAAGGTATCCGGCATGCCGCAATGCGTGGCCGTGCTGCCGGGCATTATCATGATTATCCCGCCGGGGCAGACGGAGGGGGAAAAGATTACCCTGCCGGGCGCTGCCGCCGCGCAGACCAAGGAAATCGCGGATGGCGTCAAGGACGTGCTGGTCGCGGCCGTTATCAACAAAAGCCGCTTCAAGCTGAAACTCGTCGATATCAAAGACAAGTATGGCGAAGTGGTGGAGACCGTTTTGCAGGGCGAGTTTGACCGCGACAACATGCAACCCGTCAAAGTCTGGGCGAACGTCAAAGGCGAAACCGCGGCGCTGGCCACGGTGCTGCGCCGCGCCGTCGCCGCGGCGGTGCCGGATTTGGTCGCCTAAGCCTTTTATTTTTAAAAGAAAATATGAGACGCCGTTTTCGCTTTACGCGGAACAAAAATGGGCGTAATGCTATTCCATAATCATTTTCTTACAAAGAGGAGCCAGACATGACGGCACCCGACAACACCGCACAATGTGCAGGTAAAGCCGCCGCGCAGGCGGCAGGCAAAATCGTCAACTTTGACGAATACCGCAAACGTATCGACGATTTGCGCTGGACGCAGATGAGCTTCGGCGAAAAGCTGTTCGATGCGCTGGTCAATACGCCCTATAACATGGTGCTTTTCGTACGCCGCGGCATCAGCGAAGGCATCCAGACGACTTTCAAAGGCAACGACCCCGCCGAAACCGGCGCGTCTTATGTGGACCGTTTGAACGGCGATGTCTATCTCGACCGCGCCGCAGCGGAAAGCGACAACCGCTATGCACTCGGCCATGGGCTTTCAAAAAAATTTCAGGAAAAAGCCGTGCGCATCGCCCGTCAGGCTTTTGACGATTGCCGCGATTTCAGCGTGCTGAAACGCACAGGGCAGCTCGCGCCGCTTTATCCGGCTTGATTTAGAAAAGCTTCAACGCAACCGTCATGCCCTCGGCTGTGGGGAGCATGATGCCGAGGTATTTTTCAGGGTTCGACAGACGTTTGTTGAAATCGCGCATAGCCTGCAGCGCGGTGTCGCGCACGCGGGGCGGGCGTTCCTGCATCCATACGGCATCGAAGAGAAACGTATTATCGCCGATAATCAGCCCGCCTTTGCGCACATGCTGCTCCGCCCAGTCCAGATACTGCGCATAATTCAATTTGTCGGCATCGATAAAGGCCATGTCAAACGGCGCTTCTTTTGCGAGCGCGGGCAGCGTTTGCAGCGCATCGCCTTCGACAATCGTGATGCGGGTATCGGCTTGGGTGTTCTCTTTGGCCAGCTTTGCACGCGCGGCGTCTTTTTCCAGCGTCCAGATGCGCCCGTCCGCCGGCAGCGCCGCGGCCATCGAGAGGGCGGAATAACCGCCGAGCGTCCCAATCTCCACAATCTTCTTCACGCCCGCAAGCCGGATGAGGAATTGCAGCATGCGCGCTTCTTCCGCGTGGATGCTGATGCCGTCATGCGCACCGGAAAGGCTTTCGCGCACGGATTTCTGCGCGGCGTTTTCATGGCCGAACAGGGCGCGGATATATTCTTCGCGGCTGTTAAACGTTTCGCTACTCATGCGATGTGCTTCATCAAGGTGACATGGGCGAAATAGCCGATGACCAGCAGCGCGACGCCGCAAGCATACAGCGCCCAGAACGGCAACCCAAGGCGCTGCGCCAGCAAAAACGGTACAAAGAACAACAGCGACAGCGGCACGGCGGTGACGATGCTTTTGGCAAAGCGCACGCTGTTTTCGGCGTCTTTGAATTCGGTGTAGGAAAAGGCAATCGCAAGCAGGCTCATGAGCGGCAGGGCGATGATAAAGCCCGCCAGCTCCGGCCGTTTGTTCGACAGCCATGATGCAAAGGCAATGATGCAGGCGGAAACGATAATTTTGGCAGCGGGCCAGAGCATGATATATTCCCCGAATGTGTATGGCGATTGTGCCGCAGCAAAAGGGGAGTTGCAAGCATGCGCGTGGTGGTGCTGACAGGGGCGGGGATATCGGCTGAATCAGGTATCCGCACGTTTCGCGGCGCGGACGGGCTTTGGGAAGGGCACCGCATCGAAGACGTCGCCTCGCCCGACGGGTTCATGCGCGACCCCGCCACGGTTTACCGCTTTTACAACGAACGCCGCCGCCAGCTGACGGGGCCGGATATAACGCCCAATGCCGCGCACGATGCGCTGGCGGCGCTGGAGAAGCATCTGGGCGATGATTTCCTGCTGGTCACGCAAAACATCGACGATTTGCACAAACGTGCGGGCAGCCGCCGCGTCTTGCCGATGCACGGGGAGCTGCGCAAGGCGCGCTGTGACGCCTGCCACGACGTGCCGGATTTTGACGGCGATTTCGACCATGCGACGCCATGCCCGTCTTGCGGCCATGCAGGCCATCTGCGCCCGCATGTGGTGTGGTTCGGTGAAATGCCGCTTTATATTGAGAGAATTTACGACGCGCTGATGAACTGCGATGTCTTCGCGGCCATCGGCACCTCCGGCCATGTCTATCCGGCGGCGGGGTTTGTGGAACTCGCTTCGCGTGCGGGGGCGCAGACGGTAGAAATTAACCTCGCGCGCTCCGCTGTGCATTCGTCATTCGACGATGCCATTTACGGCGCGGCGACGACGGCGGTGCCGGATTGGGTGCGCGGGCTTATATCACGATAAGGCCGGTATCGGGATTGATGCGGCAGTTATCCAGCCAGAACACATCGCCGAAGGCCTTCGCGGGCAGGCGGGATGTCACGGCCTGTGTGACGTCGTTCATCACCGCCTCCGGCCAGGGCGGGTTGATGATAAGAATGCCGCTACCGGTCATGCGGAAATGCTCCTGCGGCGGGGCGTCGAGGCGGATTTCGCTCACCAGTGCATCGCGCACGCCGGATTTGACAAGCTCGGTCAACATCAGGCGATGCCCGCCCGCGCCCAGCATCGGATACCAGAGGAAAACGCAAAGTTGCGGCATTTTCTTGAGTGCCCGAAGTATCGCTTTGGGCACGTCGGCGTAATCCGTTTTCATTTCGTAGCTTGGGTCGATAACGGCCAGCGCGCGGCGCTCCGTCACCGGCAGGGTATCGACCAGCGTTTTCAGGCCGTCACCCAGCAGAGTTTGAATGCGTGGTTTTGCGCTGGCTGCGCCTTTGGCCATGGCTTGCTGCAAATGGCCGAATTCGCCGGGATGACGCTCTGTGGCAATCAGCCGGTCGGCGGCGCGCAGCATCTGGCGGCATAGCATGGCGGAACCGGGATAAAAAGAAAGCGTGCCGTCCGGATTAAGCGCGGAGACGACATCAAGGTAAGGGCGCAGCGCGGGCGGCGCTTCGGCGCGCAGCGGCCAGAGCGCGGTGATGCCGTTATCAAATTCGCGGTTTTTTTGCGCTTCTGTATCTTCAAGCGCGTAAAGCCCGCGCCCTGCATGTGTGTCAAAGGCGCAAAGCGGGGCAGGTTTGACCGCCAGAGATTTTAAAACCTGCGCCAGCAGCGCGTGTTTTTGCACGTCTGCGAAATTGGCGGCATGATATATGTGCTGGTACGAAAGCATGGCTTTTTATACCCCTGCGGCCGGAAAAGAAAAAGCGGATAAAGAAAAAGCCCCCGAAACAGGTTCGGGGGCCTTTTTGATCCTGAAAGTGCTTAGGCAGCTTTGAGGTTCACAGCCGTCATTCGGCCGGCGCGGTCGGGCGCCAGTTCGAATTCGATTTTCTGGCCTTCGTTCAGGCTTTGCATGCCGGATTTTTCGACAGCAGAGATGTGAACGAATACATCGTTTCCACCTTCATCGGGAACGATGAAGCCGAAACCTTTTTTGTTGTTGAACCATTTTACGGTACCGCTAGGCATACCAGTCTCTCCTTGAGTCAAGTTGTCGTACAGCAGCCGAGGCTGCCGAGTGTCTAGCCGCTGTGTCAAAGCCGCATCGCAAGCGAGTGAAGTTGAGTACAGTCAAGCTCTATAAACTAGGAGTATCCCATTTCATATCCCCCCGCAACTGCAAATCAGGGGGCTGCGGGCGCTTTTTTGTCCATTAAATATATGATTTATATGGGGAAATTTTCTTTCCGCGTTATGTCAGGGCGATCAGCCATACCAAACCGGCCAGAATCAGCGCCACCAGCACCGCCGCGCTGCCCGCGTCCTTCGCATATTTGGCGAGCGGATGGCGCTCGGGGCCGAAACGGTCGATGGCGGCTTCGACGGCGGAATTCAAAAGCTCCACAATCATCACCAGCAGCACGCTTGCCACCATCAAGGCCAGCATGACGCGGTCGGGCGCGATGAAAAAAGCGAGGGGTATCATCACCGCCGCGGCTGCACATTCCTGACGGAACGCCGCTTCGTTTGAAAAGGCGGCTTTCAGCCCGTCGCGCGAATAGCCAAAGGCGCGGATGATACGGGTAAGGCCGGTGGCTTTTTGCGGCGGCGGGGTATTGTTGTCGGTCATGCTTCGGGCTCCGGCGCGTGGCTGATGGCACGCTGTTCGTAGGCTTTGTAAATATCGCGGATGGGGCCGGGCATGGTCAATGCCATGCGCACCGGCATGTCGGCCACAATACGCCCCTGGTCAAGGAACAGAATACGGTCGAACATCGGCAGCAGGTGCAGACGGTGCAGCGTGGCGATAATCGTCTTGTCGTTGAAATGGCTGAACAGGTTTTTGAAAATCTTTTCCTCGGTCATCAAATCGACGCTGCTGGTGGGTTCATCCAAAAGCACGATGTCCGATTGCTCGGCCGCGAAAATGCCGCGGGCGAGGGCAAGGCGCTGGCGCTGGCCGACCGACAGGTTGACGCCTTTTTCGCGGATGTCGGTGTCCAGTCCCTGCGGCAGCTTTGCCAGTACCGGCATGAATTCCGCCAGCGACAGGGCGCGGTAAACATCGGTATCCGGCACATCAAGGCCGAAGGTGACGTTAAAGCGCATGGTGTTTTCAAAGACTTCGGGGTCTTGCGGTATCAGCGTTGTCACCTGTGCCAGCTGCGCGAAATCGCCCGGCTTGCCGTCAATGGTGACATCGGCGCTGTCGGGCGCGCGCAGCGCACGCAAAAGCGTCAGCAGCGTCGATTTTCCTGCGCCCGACGTGCCGATAAGGGCGATGTTCTCGCCGCGGCGCAGGCTCAGGCTCACGTCCTGCAAGGTTGAAGGCCGCCCGCCTGCCGCATCGCCGCGGTGGGTGAAACGCAGATGGTCAAGGCGGATATGTTGCCAGCCCGTGGGCGGGGCGGGTGTTTCATCGCCGGTCAGGCGTGCATGGTCGTCGAGGATACCCTGTGTGGAGCGCAAATCCGCCAGCGCCTGCAACCATGTGCTGTGGATGGACATCAGGCCGAAGCCCTGCTGGCCGATGCGGTTTTGATAGAGATAAACCGTCACCAGCGTGCCCGCCGCAATCGCCGTGCCGCTTTGCAGCTGGAACCAGATATAGCCCAAAAGAATGATGCCGAGCATGAACACGTTCAGCATCGTATAGATGAAATAACGCCATTCGTTGATTTTGACTTCGCGCATGAACGGCGGCATAGCCAGATTGAGCTTGGACAAAAGCGTATCGCGCGAAAAGCTTTGCAGGCGCAAAACGATGATGCTGACCATGTTGCTGACGAAATCGAAAAACGTCGCGCTGGCGCCGTGCGATACTTCGTTGGTGTCGTGGATGGCCTCCGTCATGCGGCGGTTGAGCGCGATGATGCACAGCATGGCCAGAATAAAGCTGATAAGGCTGGCGACGCCGATGGCGGGGCTGAACCACATCAGCATCGCAATCGCCCCTGCCAGCGTCATGACGTTCTGGAAGCTGGCGAAGCTGTTCTGCACAAAGTTTTTCAGCGCCAGCGCGGCCGTGCGGATACGGTTGATGGTGCTGCCCGAATGGTGGTCCTGATGCCAGCCGAGCGGCAATTCGGCCAGACGTTCGAACATACGCGTGATGTAATTGACATACACGACCTGTGCGGAGCGGCGTTCCATCACGCGCGCGGGGCCGTGCAGCGTCCACATCAGAAAATGGCAGACAATGATAAGCCCCAGATATTTCGCGCAGTCGAAGAAAAGACGGTCGTCCGCTTTTTGCAGTGTATTGACCAGCTCCCCCAGCAGATAGGGCGTCGCCAGTTCGAAGGCGATGGCGAAAACATACATCAGGTGATAGGTCAGGATAACGCTGCGCTGCCCTGCCGCATATTGCCAACATTCGCGCCACAGGCGGATATAGGAAAAATTCCACCACGCCGTTTTTGGTGCGGCGGGCAGGGTATCGGCGGCGGTAGCGGCAGGGGTGGCTGTGGACATGGTCGAATCCCGTGAAAAACGGCCTCCATCCTATCCGGAATCCGGAAAGCGGTGCAGCAGGATTATTTTTAATGTAGAGGCTGGACTAGCGGGAACTTTTTCCCGAATCTTTAGGCGCGGGGATTTTGCAGGTCGAAAGCCCCAAAGCGGCATAAAGCCCGCAGCGCCCCACCAGGCTGTTGAGCAATAGCCCGCCCGCCATCATCATCAAAACCACGGCCGGCCAGCCCGTGATAATGCCCCGCCACCACAAAAAACCAATAATAACGGCGCCAACCGCACGCAGGATGCGGTCGGCTGTACCCAGATTGCGGGGGATGGCGGGCAGGTTTTTCATGACTTTTAATATATACGGCCATCGCCGCGTGACAAGCGGGGGCAAAACTGGCACAGTGCCCGCCAATAATAAAAACAAGTGCAAGAGCCGGTTTTACGATGGCGTCCTCCCTTATTCTCAGCGTGCAAGAAGGCAGTGTGGCCTTTGGCGAGAAAACGATTTTCGACAACCTCTCCTTCAATATCCATGAAGGGGATAAAATCTGCCTTGTCGGCAAGAACGGCACGGGCAAATCGACGCTGATGAATATCATCACGGGGGAAAAAGACCTCGACAGCGGGGAGCGCTGGGTGCTGCACGGCATCACCATCGGCTATTTGCAGCAGGAAATTACCCCCGTGCCCGGCCAGACGGTTTATGATTTCGTATTCCAGCAGCTGAAAAAATCAGGGCAGGAGGAAGAAAACCTCTATAAGGTCGATATGGTCATCCAGCCGCTGGAATTGCGCCCCGAAGACCGCATGGACAGGCTTTCGGGCGGGCAGCTGCGCCGCGCGGCGCTCGCGCGCGCGCTGGTGGAGGAGCCGGACATCCTGCTTTTGGACGAGCCGACCAACCATCTCGACCTCGACGTCATCGAATGGCTTGAAAAATATCTTAACATGTACCGCGGCGCGATTTTGTGCGTGAGCCACGACAAGACGTTCCTGAGCAATATATCCGACAAGATTTTCTGGCTCGACCGCGGCAACATGCGCGTCTGCCCCAAAGGCTTCAGCCATTTCGACGAATGGTCAACCCTGCTTTTGGAACAGGAAGAGCGCGAGCTGAAAAACCGCGCCAAGCTGGTCGAACAGGAAGTCGAATGGGCCAGCCGCGGCGTGAAGGCGCGGCGCAAGCGCAATGTCCGCCGTCTGGAGATTATGCACGAAGAGCGCGCGCGCCTGAAGCGCGACCAGAGCGCTTTCCGCCGCATGATGTCCAAGGTCGATATCGGGGAGATGGAAAACGCCGAGCTGGGCTCGCGCATTGTGGCGGAGTTTTTCAAAGCTGATAAAAAATTTGTGGATGAAGAGGGGCGCGAAATCCTCATCCTCGATAAATTCAGCATGCGCGTGGCCAAGGGCGACCGCATCGGTATTCTGGGACGTAACGGTTCGGGCAAGACGTCGTTTTTGAAAATGCTGACGGGCGAAGAAAAGCCCGACATGGGCAAGGTCAAGCTGGCGCGGGATATCGAAGTTTCTTACTTCGACCAGAAACGCCGCGACCTTTTGCCCGATGCGACCATACAGCAGGTACTCTGCCCGCAGGGCGGGGATTATCTGAAGGTGATGGGCAAGACGCGGCACATCTGCGGCTATCTGAAAGATTTCCTGTTTGAACCGTCCATGGTTTTGCAGCGCGTGGGCACGCTGTCGGGCGGGCAGAAAAACCGTCTGCTGCTGGCAAAAGTTCTGGCTGACCCCAAACCTCTTTTGATACTCGACGAGCCGACCAATGACCTTGATATGGATACGCTCGACCGGCTTGAAGAAATTCTGTCGCATTACACGGGCACGCTGATTGTGGTCAGTCATGACCGCGATTTTCTTGACCAGTCGGTGAGCAAGATTTTGGCGTTTGAGGGGAACGGCGTGGTCGAAGCCTGCATCGGCGGCTACAGCGATTATCTGGCCGTGCGCGACAAGCTGCGCGCGGAGCGTTTGAAACGCCGCGAAGAAGACGACGAAGAGCGCGGCTTTATCCGGCGCGAAGTGAAAGAGCCGAAAGCCGAAGCCGCACCGAAAACGCAGGAAGCGGCAAAACCCGCCGCGCCTAAAAAACTGACATATAAACTGCAATACGAGCTGGATAACCTGCCCGCGAAAATCGCGGCGCTTGAAAATGAAATCACGTCGCTTGAATCCGCCCTCGACGACCCGACATTGTTCGAGCGTGACCGCGGGCAATTCGATACGGCGTCCAGACGCCTTGTGCTTGCGCGTGCGGATTTGGAAACGGCGGAAATGCGCTGGCTGGAGCTGGACGAGATGCGCGCGCAGTTGGGCGGCTGAGCGGGCGCATGGCCACACGGTCACATGTGCGGCTTTGTCTGTGCCTGTGGAAAACTGAAAAACCCCCCGATTCTAACGCAGATACGGCACTACCCCCTGTGGATAACTTCGCAAAAAAGCGTTTTTTGGGGTTTTTTGCACCGCTTTAAGGCAAAAAAACAGCCAAAACCCCCATTTTCAGGGGGTTTTATGCGGTTTCCTCTTGGCGGGCACAGGTGAATCTGTCATGAATCGTTGTGTCACCGCGCGAAGGGGATGAACTGAGGGGAAGCGCCGATTTTAAAGGCTTTTCCTCGCATGTCAGACGCCGGTCGTTCAACAATCTCATTATGAAGTGAGTTTTAAAATGGCTAAAGCAACCCAACCCACCGTTACCCTGAAAAACATTGCAGCTGACCTCGCTGAAAAGCACGAGCTGACCAAAAAGCAAGTTAACGCGATCATGGACGACCTGGTCACGGCTCTGGTTAAAAACCTGAAAAAAGGCAACCGCGTCCGCCTCGCTGGCCTCGGCATCCTGCAAGTTCGCAAGCGCGCTGCCCGCATGGGTCGCAACCCTGCAACGGGCGAAACCATCAAAATCCCGGCGAAAAAGAAAATCGCTTTCCGCGCCGCGAAAGAACTGAAAGAAGCTGTTGGCAAGTAATGCCTTGGCGTCTCTGCGCAAGCGGACGCCAAAGACTTCAAGAAAAACCCGCTCTGGCAACGGAGCGGGTTTTTCTTTATATAAACAGCATTCGCAAAAAGAATTTTGAAAGGGCAGCGCCATGAACAATTACGAACGCAAGGTCCGCGATTTCCATCTGGCTTTTGATATCGGCGTCGATTTGCCTGTCACGTCCGACTTGCTGGCCTTTCGCAAAAAGCTGATTGGCGAAGAGGTCGAAGAGCTCTATGCCGAAATCGACAAAGCCCGCGCCGAAATTGAAAACGGCGGCAGCGTCACGCGCGAAACCATGGCGGCGATGATGAAAGAGCTTGCCGATGTGCAATATATCCTGAGCGGCATGATTGTCACCTTCGGCTTGCCGGCCGACCGCGTGTTTGACCGCGTGCATCAAAGCAACATGTCCAAACTTGGCCACGACGGCAAGCCCGTGCGCCGCGAAGACGGCAAGGTGATGAAGGGGCCGAATTACCACCCGCCCATACTCGACGACCTCATCGACGTTATTCCCGTCGGCGAAGATACGGATGCCCGCGACGCCGCGTGACGCGCCATGGCGTGAATTGACACACCGCAGCAGATATTACATTGCGCAAATCAGACGTTTTATTGCCCGCAATGCGTGTTGACATAAGCGGGGTGTGGTTTATTCTGCGCGCATATTCACATTGTCCCCATGCTTTATTCGTCACAGGAGCGCCGCGTGCAAAACAAACCCCTGCGCCATTATCTCAAGGCCGCATTCTCGGCAGCTGCTTTGGGGCTTGCGGGTTTGTCCGGCACGGCCTATGCGCAGCAAACGCCGCCGCCCGCCGCAGAGCCGGAGGCCTTGCCCGAAGTGATGCCGCTGCCCGTGGCGCTCGATACCGCGCCCAAGGCTGACCGCCGCGGCCTTGACGAGCGGACAGATGATTTCTTCGCCACGCGCTACAAGGTTTCGCTCACGCGCGAAAGCATCTGGATAGGCACACCGCAACGTTACAACGTCGATATGCTGTCGATACCGGATAACGATGTTATCCGCTTTACGCGCCAGTATCTGGAAGTGCGCCCGCTGCGCAAGGAATGGAACGGCAACGCCACGGGCGTCGGCATCGGTTTTGATTACGACCTTGGCCGCCCGGGTGGCTATGACGTCGGCAGCAACACTTGGCATGTGCGCGGCGGCACTTTTGTCGGCTCTTTTGAAAGCCCCTATGTGAAGGGGGAGGGACGCGCGCGCAACAACAACGTGTTCAATACTTTCGTCGAAGGCGCCAGCAGCGTGAACATCGGCAAGACGCCGGCCAACCTGATTGTTGGTGCGTCGTTCAACCATGCAGCAGGCCCGCATATCGACCGCGCGAATGATTTCCGCCTGTACCAGCAGCTGAACTTTCCCGCGCTGTTCGGCAGCAGCACGGGCGATGCCGCAGGCTCTATCGGCCGCTATTCCGGCGCGGTGCAGACTTTCGTGGGCGATAACGGCAGCTACGGCGGCAAAATCGGCGTCTATTACAACAACCTGAAATCCGAAGGCACGGGCATCAGCTTCAGCATCGGCCCCGAAGTGCATTACGACAGCCGCGAGGGTACGTCCTTCCGACTGCGCGTGCGCGCAACGCCGCGGTTTTTCTAAACACGCCCAGTTTTTCTTCCTTAAACCGGTTTGTCATGCCCGCCTGCGCGCGGGCATCCGGCTCTCAAAAGCCAGACCCCCGCGCGGGGGCGGGGGTGACGTGGGGGTTTATGCCGGATATTTTTCCGTGGCTTAGGGCTCCAGCGGCAGCTTGACGTGCGCATCGCGCCTGCGGCGGGGGAACATCATCAGCGGCATCAGCAAAAGCCCCGTGACCAGCCCGCCTGCGGCGCCCGCGGTCATGCCGGTTTCTTCTTGTTCGCGCACGGCGTTTTTCATGATGTCGCCCACCTCGCGCGACATTTCTGCGTCCGACAAATCATCGCCGAATATCGCGCCGAAAACGGTGGACAGCTGCGCTTCTTGCAAAAAGCGGATGCCGTCGGTGTAATTGCCCGTATGTTCCGAAACATCGCGCCCGACGCGGGTTTGATAATCCGCAATCAGGTCGCGGTAATTTTGCTCGGACAAGTTATGCGCCATGCGCAGGTCGTTGATGAAGGAAACCGCATTGTCCGTCAAAAACGCGTCCAGCACGGCGGCTTCGTCCGGATTGTGCGAGGTGCTTTCGGCAAGGCGCGCCGACAGCTGCTGAAGCCCGTCGATGCGCGCGGTGAATTCATCCACGCGGTTTGCCTGCAAAAGGTCGGGCTTCGCCCCGTCCGGCGTGCGGCCTTGGGTGAAAAGCTTTTCGGTCATCATGCCTTCGGGCATGTCGGATACTTGCGCGACGGTAAAACCGCTCAGATGCGCATCGTTTTGCGCCTGCGTGATTTCATGGCCGATATACCCGCCGCCCGCGGCGCTGAAGGCCAGTACGGCAGAGGCGGCGATAACGCGCATTTTCTTGTTGGCGGCGGCGGCCTTCTGGTTAAATTTTTCGCGAAATGACATGGGCAAACTCCTTGCCTGCCGGTTCTGGCGGGGCAGCGGGGGATTTATTTTTCAAAATGACAATGGCCGCTTATAGGCCGCAGGGGCGGGGGTGTCAAGGCACGAAGGCTGCGCGGGGTTGCTGCGCTGCGGCAGCTACGCCGCGAAAAATATCAGCAGCAACAGCCCGAAATCGCGATTGGCGCGGAACATGGCAAGGCTGCTCGCCGCATCGTCCATGCGCCAGTTTTTCAGCTGCCACACCGCATGCGCTGCGGGCAGCGCCCAAAGCGCAAGCCCATAACCAAAACCGCCCGCGTAAATCTTGGCCGCCGCGAAAAGCACAAGGGCGAGGGCGAAAAAACCGCCGACCCATATTTTGCTTTTGCCGCCAAACAGGCGGGCGGTGGATTTGATGCCCGCCAGCGCGTCGTCTTCCTTGTCCTGATGCGCATAGATGGTGTCATAGGCCAGCGTCCAGAAAATGCCGCCCGTATAGGCGAGCAGCGGGGCGATGTTCATGCCGCCTTCAAGCGCGCTCCAGCCCATCAGGGCGCCCCAGTTGAAGGTCAGCCCCAAAAACGCCTGCGGCCACCATGTGACACGTTTCATCAGCGGATAGGCCACAACCAGCCCCAGCGACAAAACGCCGAGCAGCACGGTCAGCCCGTTGAAGCGGAGCAGGACGAGGAGCCCTATGCCCAGCAGGGCGCCCAGAAACATCATGGCCTGTTTGACGGTGACTTCGCCCGCGGGCAGGGGGCGCACGCGGGTGCGTGTAACGGCGGCATCCAGGTCGCGGTCCCACAGGTCGTTGACCACGCAGCCGGCCCCGCGCATGACAACCGCCCCGAGGGCAAACAGCGCGGCATAGCGCAGGGTTTGCGAATCCATGCCCGTCACCCCGCCCGACGCCATCGCCAGCGACCACCAGCAGGGCAGCAGCAACAGCCATGTGCCAATCGGCCGGTCAAGGCGGGCAAGCGCGATATAGGGGTGCCAGCCCGCAGGGGTGCGGGTGAATACGGGGTGCGTTTTGCGGATATCCGTGGTCATGGGCGGGAGTGTATATTTGAAAGAATATGAGGGAAAGTGGTATCCTATAGATATGGGGTCTGAAAACGTACATAGCCGCCTTTTGAGGTTGTTTGTCCCGCAAGAGCCGCCGGAGGCGGGCGGCGTTTGCGCGCTGTCCGACCGTCAGGCGCATTACCTGCGTAACGTTATGCGGGCGGAGGTGGGGCAGAACCTGCGCGTTTTCGACGGCACCAGCGGGGAGTGGCTGGCGCAAATCAAGGAGCTGAATAAAAAAAATGCCTTGGTTTCGTTTGTTGAGAAAATACGCGAACAGGTAAACAGCCCCGATATTTATGTGCTGGCATCGCCCGTTAAAAAAGAAGCGTTTGATTTCATGATTGAAAAAGCTTCTGAACTGGGGGCTAAGGCTTTTCAGCCAATTATCTGTAATAGAACGGTAATTCAGCGCGTCAACGAAGACCGCCTGCAAACGCAGGCCGTCGAGGCGGCGGAGCAGTGCGAGCGGCTGGATGTGATGCGTATTTTACCCATCAAGCCGCTAAAAGATGTTTTGGAATCATTGCCTTTGGATAAAAAGCTTATCTTTTGCATCGAGCGCGCGCAGGCGCCGATGATAATCCAGCGGCTGCAAGGCGGGGATATTCGCCCGCCGCTGGCCGTCCTGATAGGCCCCGAGGGCGGTTTCAGCCCCGAGGAGGCGGAAAGGGTCTCCGCCCTGCCGCAGGCTCTCCCTGTGTCTCTGGGGCCCCGTATCCTGCGGGCGGAAACGGCGCTGGTTTCTGCCCTGACCTGTGTGCAGGGTTTGGTCGGTGACTGGTCGTCCAAATAGCGCTGCTGTTAATTCCCGTAAAATAAGAAATGTTATATCCTTTCAAAGTAATTTTATTTCTTTGAAAGATAATTAC
>DQGU01000269.1:2347-6236 GCA_003524565.1 Rhodospirillaceae bacterium | reverse complement strand
TGCCGCCCCCGCCATCAGGTCCAGGCCCAGGAACAGCATGGCCATACCGGCGACACCGCGTGCCACCCGCACCGCGCGCCCGCGTCCCAGAACCATGATCAGCGCCGCCGCGAACAGCACAGGCTGCGCCAGCACGCCGATCTTCAACTTCAGGCCCAGAAAGGCCACGATCCAGCCGGTGACCGTGGTGCCGATATTGGCGCCGTAAAGCACCCCCAGCGCCTGGGGAAAGGTCATCACCCCCGCGCCCACAAAGCCCACCGTCATCACCGTGGTCGCCGTCGAGGACTGGATCACCGCCGTTGCGCCCAGCCCCGTGAGCGCCCCGCGCAGTGGCGTCGTGGTAAAGCGCGTAAGCACATGGCGCAGACCCGGCCCGGCTGCATCGCGCAGGGCCTCGGTCATGATCTTCATCCCGATCAGGAACAGGCCGATCCCGCCCAGAACACTCAGCAGTCCCGGGTCCATCGCATCCTCAGGGGCGCTCGATGGCGATGGCCGTGCCTTCGCCGCCGCCGATGCAAAGCGCGGCAACACCGCGCGTCGCGCCGCGTTTTTCCATGGCGGCCAGAAGCGTGACCATGATACGCGCGCCCGTCGCCCCGATAGGGTGGCCAAGGGCGCAAGCGCCGCCGTTGACGTTGACTTTGTCTGCGGGCAGGCCCATTTCCTTCATCGCGGCCAGCGTGACCACGGCGAAAGCTTCGTTGATTTCAAAAAGGTCAACGTCTTTCGCGCTCCAGCCCGTTTTATCGAACAGTTTTTGCATCGCGCCGATGGGGGCGATGGTGAATTCGGACGGCTTTTGCGCGTGGCTGGCATGGCCGCGGATGGTGGCGATGATTTTAAGCCCGCGCTTGTCCGCTTCGGATTTGCGCATCATGACAAGCGCCGCCGCGCCGTCGGAAATAGAGCTGGACGTTGCCGCCGTCACCGTGCCGTCAGCACCGAAAGCAGGCTTCAGCGTCGGGATTTTTTCCGGCTTCGCTTTTTTCGGGTTTTCGTCTTCGGTGACGGTCACGTCGCCGGTTTTGGATTTCATGACAACGGGCACGATTTCAGACGAAAAGGCGCCGCCTTTGGTTGCTTCCTGCGCGCGGTTCAGCGATTGCAGGGCGAAGTTGTCCTGGTCTTCGCGCGTAATCTGGCAGCTGCGTGCGGTTTCATCGGCGAAAACGCCCATCAGCTGGCCTTTGTCGTAGGCGTCTTCAAGACCATCAAGGAACATGTGGTCGGAAACCTTGCCATGCCCCATGCGGAAACCGCCGCGCGCCTTGTCGAGCAGATAGGGCGCGTTGGTCATGCTTTCCATACCGCCTGCAACCATGATGCTAGCCGCACCGGCAAGCAGGTTGTCATGCGCCAGCATCGCGGCTTTCATGCCAGAGCCGCACATTTTGTTAATCGTGGTCGCGGGCACGCTGTCGGGCAGGCCGGCCTTGCGCGCGGCCTGACGGGCAGGGGCTTGGCCTTGGCCAGCTTGCAAAACGCAGCCCATGAGAACTTCTTCGATGTCCGCAGGCTGAAGACCTGCGCGGCTGACAGCGGCCTCGACCGCGATTTTGCCGAGGTCGGAGGCGCTGAGCGCGGAGAATTCGCCCTGAAACGCGCCGATGGGGGTGCGTGCCATACCAACGATAACGACGGGGTCCTGAGCCTGTGTCATGAGCATCATTCCTTTTGCAAAGAGGGGAAGGTCATATTCAACGTCAAGTTTGCGGCGCGCACGGGATTGCCCCGTTTCTATCGCAGCGCACAATACGGGGATGATTTAACCCCCGCGGCCGCTTTAAATCAACCACTTTGGCAAACAAGGCGCAGCGCGCTGCATTATCAGGCCGCTTTTCGGGCGTAGGGGCTGGCGATTTCAAGCACGCCGCGCACTTTGGCGAGGTCGAAAACATCGTCGGTGCGCACGCCTGTTTCCATATCAATCCATGTTTCCTGTCCGGCGGCCACCTTGGCGATGACCTCGAGGTTTTGCGCGACGTTATCGGGACGCAGGCCGCCCGCATAGCCGCAGAAATGCCCCGCAAGCGGCGCATCCCAGCTGTCCGGCGAAATGCCGCGGCCGGCGGATTCGTCAAACAGCACGGCATGGTTGGGAATGTCTTTGAGCAGCGGCAAAAGCCCCTGCTTGTCCTTGGCGTATTGAATGATGAATTGCCAGCGCGGGTTGTCGGCGACGCGTTTCAAAAGCGCGTTTTCATCATACTGCCCCTCGACATCGCCGAATTTGAGGTTCAGCTGGATGCGCGAAAAACCCTGCATGGCGTCCAGAATAGCCGCATCGCCCGCGATAAAACCCAAAAGCGCATCACCGCAGAGGTGCATGGCGGTGTTGCAACCCTCAGCTTGCCGGGCGAAGGATTTTATCCAATCTATTTTGGGAAAGCGCGGCGTGCCCGCGCGCGAAGGCAGCAGCAAAATCGCCCATTCCGCAGCCGGAAATTCGCGCGACAGCGCCACCAGATGGGACGGATCGACGGCATCATCGGCGCCGGTGATGGAAATATATTTAAGATGCATGAAGCCCCCCGCTGAAACGTCCGCCATTATAGGGACGCCGCCGCGTGAAAGTCAAAACGCCAGAATGCCCGAACCCGAACACCCCGCAGAGCCGCAGGAGGCGCGGCGCTTTACCAGCTTTTGGTCAGGATGAAGGTGCCCGACTGGTCGGCGGAGGCATCCGAGATACCGACGCGGTACGCCGCTTCGAGGCTGTAGCCGCCGCCCAGCTTCGCCTTGACCACGGGGCCGACGGCGTGTTCCTGATCGCTGTAGCCGGATTGTTCATCCAGATTGCCGAAGTCATGAAAGGCATCAAGGCCCACGCGCAGATTGTCATTGACCGCATAAGTCACCTGCGAGCGCCATTCCGCCAGCATGCCGCCATCGCGGTCTTCGCCGATTTCGGTTTCGATGATCTGGTTGAAACGGACTTCCCATGCCTTGTAGGGGATTTGCTGGTAAAAGCGCAGCGACAGCACATCGGGCTTTTTGTCGCCATCGGCAAAAGTATAGTTGAGACGGATGCCGCCATCGAAACCGTAATCTTCCTTTTTCAGAACGTGGAAACGGTTTTGAAGGCTAAGCCCGCTGAATTCGAAATTGTCGTCTTTACGTTTATCGACGTTATAAACCAGACGCGCCGCGTAAAGGCTTGAAAATGCGTGGTCTAGGTGTACGCGCGTACGGACACGTCCATCTTGTCCGGCGTCTTCGTCGTCTTCGGACATGGCGATGCGCCATTCAACCGCCGTCTTGCCTGCATCGACTGTCGCACCGCCGACGGCGGAGTTGCTATTGGCATTTGCCGCTTCGGCAAACAAAGACATAAAGGCGGCCAAGGCAACGGCGGCGGGGTTCTGATGTTTGTATCCGGATTGTTTATGCAAATCTCTCTCCCGTTTTTGTTCTGGCCAATCTAGCCCGCGGGGGCGTGATTTCAAGTTTTTTACGCAGCAGGGCAAACGGGTCAATCGCCCGCGTAGTCGATTTCAAGGCCGCAGTGACGACAACGGCGGCGGCTGCGCGGACCGTTTTCATCTACGCTGTCGGTATCCGGATGATACCAGCGCGCGTCCGTTCCGCCCGCGGGCATGGGGTTGTCGGCCGTGCAGATTTTGGCCGAAGCTTTCCATGGCCGTGCCGAAGCCACAACAGCCATGGCCACAATCACAATAAAAATAACGCCGAGTAAAATCATGCGCTTCCCCTTTTCGGCCAGAACCCCCGCCATCCTGCCCGAAGCGCCGCGCGCTTGCAATCGTCACAAACCCCCGCCCAAAACCCGCATCCGAAAAAAGCAGACGTCACACCGGCGCTGGCCGGCGTCCAGTGACGGTGGGTGGTTTGGGCGGAGGGTTTTCTGGATTCCGGCCTGCGC
>DQGU01000269.1:1891-2087 GCA_003524565.1 Rhodospirillaceae bacterium | reverse complement strand
ATTCCGGCCTGCGCCGGAATGACGAGAGGAGGGAGGTGCAGAATGGCGCAGTTTGCTGGAAAGGGGGATAACGCGAAAGCAAGCACGGCCTAAAAACAAACACCCGCAAAAAAAGCAAACGTCACACCGGCGCAGGCCGGTGTCCAGTGGCGGCGGATGGTTTGGGCGGATAGTTTTCTGGATTCCGGCCTGCGCC
>DQGU01000269.1:0-1651 GCA_003524565.1 Rhodospirillaceae bacterium | reverse complement strand
TCCGGCCTGCGCCGGAATGACGGGGGAGAGTCACAGTTTGCCGGAGGGGCTTGGCGGCGGGCGGGCATGACAGAGGTCTATAGTTTCTGAGAGCGGCGCGCCCGCGTGCTGCAAAAAAGAAAGGGCGGCCTTATAAAGGCCGCCCCTCTTTATCAAGTTCTTGATGAGGGCAGGTTTACACCTGCGCAACATTAGAAGCTGATGTCGGTACCGATGGTGAACTGGGTGAATTCTTCTTCAGCACCAGCAACCGGAGCTTCGCCCCAAGCCAGAGCGCCGCGGAAGGTCATGCCAGGACCGAAGGTGTAACCACCACCAACAGTTGCTTTGTAGGAATCCAGGTCTGCACCAGCGAGTTCGTCTTCGCGGTTCAGGTAGGAAGCACCAACGTGCCAGGGGCCGTTGTCCCAAGCAGCGCCGACAACCCAGGTCGTGGTTTCGAGGTCAGGCGTTGCAGCTGCGTCAGCTTCATCTTCTTCAAGATAAACTGCACCGAAGGAGAACGCGTTCCAAGCAACGTTGAAACCAACGTTCCAGCCTTCCGGCTCTGCGCCGCCGCCAACGCTGTCAACCGTGGTGTAGCCAGCGCCAACGCTGATGCCAACGCCTTCGAATTGACCATCCCAGCGTGCTGCGATTTCCCAAGCGTCTTCAAAGCCGGTCGTGCCCATAACGCCGATACCGTTTTCGAGGCTTGCATCCGGAGCGTAGGAAACACCAGCCTGGAAGCCGTTGAATTTCGGCGTCAGGTAGGTCAGGCGATCCGTCGGGTTGTTACCGGAGATGTTGCCAGCTTGTTTGCTGCCGAAGTGAGCGAGATCGTAGTCCAGATCTTCGTCAGACTGGAAGCCGCTGATGAAGGTACGCAGACCGTCAACGTTGCTGTCAGCAGACGGAGCAGCGATTTGCAGCAGGTAAGCGGCGCCATCTTCGTTACCGAAGTTAACGCGGCCCCAGCCGCCGGAGAAGTATGCGTAGGATTCGTTGTTGTTGCCGTCGTTTTCGACTTCTTGCTCAACGTGAACGCCAACGGTCAGGCCGTTGTCGAGGGTCGTTTCGCCGGTGAAGTGGATTTCCGTGTTTTTGCGGAATTCGAAATCGCGCTGGTTCGGCAGTTCTGCGTCTTCATCAACGTAAACTGCGTAACCTTTGAAATAGCCACCGAGGCCAAGTTTCAGTTCGGCTTGAGCGGGAGAAGCGACGAGCGCTGCACCGACGAGTGCCGTACCTGCGAGAAGTACCTTTTTCATTGTGTTTTCCTCCAAAGTGCCCCGAAGAATTTCGTGAGCGTTTTTGACTTGAGTGAGACAAAGACAGCAAATGTCTTTTTCACCATTACAAAAAGAAATATCCGAGGGCACGGCGCACGGTCAACCTGAACAAAGGCCGGAAATCCACATACGGGGGTCTGTGTGACATCCGCGCAACATCATGGTTCCGCGCTTTAGGTAAAATAATGTTGATTTTTTTGTGGGATTCCGCGGATTCGGCGGGGTTTTGCCTCTCTTTTGTCTTGTTTTTTCATATTCCCATCAGCCGCGCAATGCCCGCTTGTAAACAGCGGAACGGCGCGCGGCGGCGTGCGTTTTAAAGGGCGACTCCGGCCGTGGCAGGCCTGTGCGGCGGTGATTTGCGCGCCGGTATTGACCCG
>DQGU01000244.1 GCA_003524565.1 Rhodospirillaceae bacterium | reverse complement strand
CCGATGGTCGCAGCGCAGCGGAAAAACACATTCACAGCGGCGATGTCATCGTCATGACCGGCGGCGCGATTGGCGCGGACGGCATTCATGGCGCGACGTTCAGCTCCCTCGCCCTCGACGAAAACGCGCCTGCCACCGCCGTGCAGATCGGCGACCCGCTGACGCAGAAAATTATGACGGATTTCCTTCTGGAAGCGCGCGATAGCGGGTTATACCGCGCTATCACCGACAACGGCGCGGGCGGACTTTCGTCCAGTGTCGGGGAAATGGCGCAAATGTCGGGCGGCGCAACGCTCGACCTTGCACGCTGCCCCGTCAAATACCCCGGCCTTGCGCCGTGGGAGCTGATGGTAAGCGAAAGCCAGGAGCGCATGACGCTGGCTGTACCGCCGGAAAATCTGGACGCCCTGCTCTCCCTCGCTGCACGGCGCGGGGTACTGGCAACGGCAATTGGCCATTTCACGGACAGCGGAGATTTGCATGTCACTTACGATGGAAAAATCGTCGCCTGCCTGCCGCTTGCGTTTATTCACGATAGCCTGCCGCCGCTGAGACTGTACGCCGTATGGGAAGGCGCCCGCGCACGCCCCGCATGGCGCGGCGGCATGCGCGCAGACAAGCGCAGCGCTGCACCGGATATGACCACCGCGCTGTTGCATCTGCTGCAAAGCCCGAATATCACATCCAAAGAAAAATGGGTGCGTGCCTATGACCACGAAGTGCAGGCGGCCACACATATAAAACCCTTCGCAGGCACGCAGGAAGACGGCGCGAATGATGCCGGTGCTATCTGGCTTTATCCGCATGGCGGCGCGCGCGAACACACGGCCGTTGTCGGTTGCGGCATGGCGCCGCGCCTCTCCCCGCATGACCCGTACCTGATGGCGCAATATGCCGTGGACGAAGCGGTGCGCAATGTCCTATGCGCTGGTGGCGACCCCGATATGCTTTGCCTTCTGGACAATTTCTGCTGGCCAGACCCTGTCAAATCAGCCAAAAACCCCGATGGCGATTATAAAATGGGGCAGCTGGTACGCAGCTGCGAAGGGCTTTACGACATCTGCCTTGCCTATGGCGCACCACTGGTGAGCGGCAAAGACAGCATGAAAAACGATTTCCGCGGACTTGATAAATCCGGCCAGAACGTCACCATCAGCGTCTTGCCGACTTTGATGGTCACGGCCATGGCACGCGGCCGCACCGGCATCGCGCGCGGGGCGGATTTTAAATCGGCAGGCGATGCGATTTATCTGCTGGGCAGTCCCGACGTCAGCTTTTGCGCATCTGAATACGCACATTATTTCAAAGCGCCGGATGATGCGCCGCTGCCGCTCGATAGCGCCAAAAACATGGATATGTACCGCGGCATTCACGGCGCACTCAAATCCGGCCTTGTGCAGAGCCTGCATGACGTATCCGACGGCGGACTTCTCTGCGCCGTTGCCGAAAGCATGATTGGCGGACGTCTGGGGGCGCATATCGACGCTATGGATGCGCGCGCAGGCTTCGGCGAAGCGCCCGCACGCTTTATTGCCAGCGTCGCGCAAAAAGACGCTCCGGCATTCGAAGCCGCCATGACGGGCACGGATTGCCGCCGCATCGGGCAGGTGAGCGAAACGCCCGCACTGGTCTGCCGCGATATGAACATACCGCTTGGCGACATCATCGCCGCGTGGAAAAAAGGGTTTTGACAGGAAAGGATTTTATCATGGGATTCCGCAAGCCTCTTTTCCTTGTTCTTTGCGGCGACGGCATCAATTGCGAACGTGAAACCGCCAGCGCCTTCGTGCATGCCGGCGGCGATGCGCATATCATGCACATCAACGACATTCTGGCCGCGCCGGAAAAGCTGGCCGCTTATGACGGACTTGCTGTGCCGGGCGGGTTTTCTTTCGGCGATGAACTGGGCAGCGGGCAAATCATGGCACTTAAAATCCGCCATAAACTGGGCGAGGCTTTTGCGCGCTTTGTTGAAAAACAAAAGCCTGTTATCGGTATTTGCAACGGGTTTCAGGTATTGGTGAAGCTGGGTTTGCTGCCGTTTCCGGATGCGCGGGAGCGTCTTTGCGCCCTCGCCCCCAATGCGCACGGCGGCTTTATTGACCGCTGGGTCACGCTGGTACCGCAAGCGGGCAGCCGCTGCGTCTGGACAGCAGGCATTGAAAACGTCCTTCGCCTGCCCGCCCGCCACGGCGAGGGCCGCATCGTTTTTGCCGATGGTCAGGCAGACGCCCTGCATAAAAAATTGCAGGACAGCGGACAAATTCCGTTTTGCTATGAAACCGACATCAACGGCTCTTACGCGCGCATTGCCGCGCTTTGCGACCCGACGGGACATGTACTTGGCCTGATGCCGCATCCGGAAGCCTTCATGCACGCCGAATGTGCACCGGGCGCGCGCGAACAACAGCCGGGCGACGGTTTTATTATTTTCGACAACATCATCCGCCATTTGCAAGGACAGGAGAAATCCCTTGAAAAACGTATCGCCTGAAAACGCTTCGCCTAAAATCGCCCGCGCCCTTGTCAGCGTCAGCGACAAATCCGGCCTTGATACCCTTGCCGCCGCGCTTGTGCGTCATGGCGTTGAAATCATTTCATCCGGCGGCACGCTGAAATATCTGGCGGAGCGCGGCATTGCCGCGACGCCGATTGAAAAAGTCACCGGCAACCCCGAATGTTTCGGCGGACGCATGAAAACGCTCAGCTTCCCCGTTGCCAGCGCTATTTTATATCGCCGCGGACACGAAACGGATGAAGCAGAAGCCGCCACCCTGAACATCCGCGCCATCGACCTTGTGGTTTGCAATCTCTATCCGTTTGAATCTGTCGCCAAAACGAACCCTGCCGAAGATGTTTTGATTGAAAATATCGACATCGGCGGCCCCACCCTTATCCGCGCGGCGGCGAAAAACCATGCGGACGTCACCGTCATCACCGCCCCCGCGCAATATGCCGCGCTGATAGACGACATGGATGCGCATCAAGGCGCGACGTCGTTTGCGCTGCGCCAGCGCATGGCACTGGCCGCGTTCCGCCACACGGCACGCTATGACGGCATGATTGCCGCCAAGCTGGAAGATTTGTGGCAAGCCGAAGGCCGCACGATTGTGATTACACCCGAAAGCGGCACGGCGCTGCGTTACGGCGAAAATCCACATCAATCATCACATGTGCATGCCGACCCGTTTCATGCAGGGATTGCGGGGGCAGCGCCGCTGCAGGGGAAAGAGCTTTCTTATAACAACCTGCTCGACGCAGACGCCGCATGGCGCAGCTGCGGCGATGCCGCGCTGGTCGCGCCGACGGCACTGCCTGCCACCGTATCCATCATCAAACACCTGAGCCCCTGCGGCGTGGCGGCGGCGGCCACACCGATGCAGGCGCTTGAAATGGCATGGGCGGGCGACCCCGTCAGCAGCTTTGGCGGTATTCTCGCCTTTAACAAAGCTGTCGATGCCGACATCGCCGCATGGCTGCAAGACAGGTTTGTCGAGGTTATCGTCGCCCCCGCCTACAGCGCCGAAGCACTCGCCCTTTTCGCGAAAAAACCCAACCTGCGTTTGCTTTGCCTGCCCGTTTATGACGGCAGCTACAAACAGCCGATGGTGCGCTCTATCTCCGGCGGCTATGTGGTGCAGCAGGAAGACACGGGCGCGGATGCCGATTTCAAACCCGCAACGGCCAACCCCTTCCCCGCCGACAAATCCGCGCTGGCGCGATTTGGCGTCATGGCGTGCAAACACCTGAAAAGCAACGCCATCGGGCTTTTCAGCGAAAGCGCGGCGGGCATGAGCATGATTGGCGCCGGCATGGGCAACCCCAACCGCCTTGTCAGCATGAAACAAGCCGTCGAAAAAGCCCATGAAAACGGCCATGCGGATTTGAAAGATTGCGTGCTGGTCTCGGACGCGTTTTTCCCCTTCGCTGACAATATCGGCATCGCCGCCGCAGCGGGTATCCGCTACATCGTGCAGCCGGGCGGCAGCGTGAAAGACAAAGACGTTATTAAAGCCTGCGAAGAGCAGGATATCAGCATGGCCTTCACCGGCCGCCGCCACTTCCGCCACTAAGGAGAGAGATATGCAGTCCCAGACCAGTTACCGCGATGCCGGCGTGGATGTGGAGCGCGGCGACGCTTTCGTCGAGCGTATCAAGTCCAAAGTCGCCGGCACCTATAATAACCGCGTCATGGCGGGCGTGGGCGGTTTTGCGGCGCTTTACCGCGCAGGCAACGGCAAGCTGCTGGCCGCAGGCACAGACGGCGTCGGCACCAAAGTCAAAATCGCGCAGCAGCTGGGCGAGCATGGCTCTATCGGTATCGACCTTGTCGCGATGTGCGTGAATGACGTGATTTGCACAGGGGCAACGCCGCTGTTTTTCCTTGACTACCTTGCCACGGGCAAGCTGGATGTGGACACAGGCGAAAAAATCCTTGATGGGATTATCGATGGCTGCAAACAATCCGAATGCGCGCTGATTGGCGGCGAAACCGCAGAAATGCCCGGCATGTACCAAAACGGCGAATACGACCTTGCCGGTTTTTGTGTCGGCGAAGTGATGGAGCAGGACCTCATCGACGGCAGCCGTGTGGCCGAGGGCGATACGCTGATTGCGCTGCCCTCTTCCGGTTTTCACTCCAACGGTTATTCCCTTGTGCGTAAGCTGGTGAACGAGAAGGAAACGGAACTGCTGCAGGCCTGTCTGACGCCGACGCGCATTTACTGGAACGCGGTCAAAGGCCTGCGCGATTGTCTGCACGGCATGGCGCATATCACGGGCGGCGGGTTTGCGAATATCCCGCGCATGAATGCGGGACTTGATTACGTTATCGATACCCTGCCCGAACTGGGCCACCTGCCGCCGGTATTCGGAGAAATCGCCCGCCGCAGCCAGTTGCCGCGCGCAGAGCTTTATCAGACATTCAACATGGGCATCGGTTTCGTCATGGCCACGCGCCAGCCCGACGCGCTTTTGAGCCGCCTGAGCGCCGCGGGGGAGCGATTCTGGCGCATCGGCCATGTCGCGCGGGGCGCAGGCCGCGTGATTGTGACAGGAAAAGACGGATTTACGCTGGATTAAGCGGATAAGTCTTTACCCTCCGCCCGCGTTATGTCATAAGCATCGGCATTATGCTGAGCGTATCGAACCTGACATACCGCGTGGGCGGGCGTACTATTCTTGAAGACTGCAACGTCAATATCATGGACGGCTGGAAAGTCGGCGTGGTCGGCGCGAACGGCGCGGGGAAATCTACCCTGTTCAAGCTGATTGCCGGCGATTTGCACCCCGATAACGGCCATATCAGCCTGAACGAACGCCAGACTTTCGGCATGGTGCGGCAGGATATTCCCGTCACCGATACGCCGATTATCGACATCGTTATCCACGCACATGAAGAGCTGTCAGAGCTGCTGAAAGCCGCCGAGACGGAAACAGACCCCTATAAAATCGGCGACATCCACATGCGCCTTGCCGAGCTGGACGCCTATAGCGCGACATCGCGCGCGGCAATTTTGCTGACTGGCCTTGGCTTTCGCGACGACCAGCTGCAAGCCCCCTTTAACGCCCTCAGCGGTGGCTGGCGCATGCGCGTCGCGCTCGCGGCGGCGCTGTTCGTGCAGCCGGATGTGCTGCTGCTCGACGAGCCGACAAACCACCTCGACCTCGAAGCTATCATGTGGCTGGAGGAATATCTGGCCAATTACCCGCATACTTTGCTGGTCATCTCGCACGACCGCGAGCTTCTGAACATCTGCGCCGACCATATCGTGCATGTCGAAAACCAGGAAGTGACGCTCTACACCGGCAATTACGACACGTTCGAGCGTGAACGCGCCGAACGCCTTGCCCACCAGCAGGCACAGTTCGAAAAACAGCAGGCGCAGCGCGCGCACATGCAGGCCTTCGTTGACCGTTTCCGCGCCAAAGCGAGCAAGGCGCGTCAGGCGCAAAGCCGTATCAAAGCGCTTGAGAAAATGGATTTGGTCGATGCCGTCATCGCCGGACGTTCGCTGCGCTTTTCATTCCCGCAGCCGGAAGAGCTTTCATCCCCCCTTATCGCCATGCGCGGGGTGGATGTCGGCTATACGCAAGGCAAGCCGATTTTGCGCCGCGTCAGCCACAATATCGACATGGACGACCGCATCGCGCTCATGGGCGCCAACGGCAACGGTAAATCGACGCTGATTAAACTGATTGCAGGCAAGCTCGGCGCGATGGACGGCGACATCGTGCGCTCCGGCAAGCTGCGCATCGGCTATTTCTCGCAGCACCAGACGGAAGAGCTGGATGTGACATCCACTCCCTACCTTGAAATGTACCGGCTGATTGAAAAAAAGACCGGTAACGTCAAGGAATCCGTGGTGCGCGCCAAACTGGGGCAGTTCCATTTCTCCAAAGACCTCGCAGATAACACCATCGCCTCGCTCAGCGGCGGAGAAAAAGCGCGCCTTCTGTTCGCGCTGATGAGTTTCGATGCGCCGCATATCCTGCTGTTGGACGAACCGACCAACCACCTCGATATCGACGCGCGCCAAGGCTTGATTAACGCGCTGAACGGATATGACGGCGCCGTCATCATCGTCAGCCACGACCCGGGCATGGTGGAGCGCGTAGCCGACCGCCTGTGGCTGGTGCATGACGGCGAAGTGAAAAACTTCGACGGCGACCTTGCCGATTACCGCCGCTTTGTCATCCAGCAGCGCCGCGAACGCCGCAGCAAAGAGCGCGCACGCCAGAAAGAAGAAGAAGAAACGGCCCCCGCCGAAAAACCCGCGCAGAACGTCAATATCTCCGCCCTGCGCAAACGCGTGGAAAAAGCGGAAAAAGAAATCGAAAAAATGACGGCCAGCAAGGAAAAACTGGAGGCCGACATGGCCAGCCCGGGATTTTTCAACGACAGCGCCCGCGCCAGCGCCGCACAAAAAGAGCATGCGGCGGTCAGCGAAAAACTCGCCGCCGCCGAAGCCCTGTGGCTGGAGGATCAGGCGCTTTTGGAAGAACATAATCTCTCCCGTCACTGCCCA
>DQGU01000002.1 GCA_003524565.1 Rhodospirillaceae bacterium | reverse complement strand
AAGATGCCGCCGCCGAGACGGGCGAAAATGGAAATCAGCGAGGCGCCGAAACCAAGCGCGACGAGTGCTTCAAGCACCGCGCGGGTTTCCGTGCCCTTGGACAGCAGGAAGAAGTAGTAACCCGCAACGCCCAGCAGACCGAGACCAACCACCAGCATGCCGGTGATGGCGCCCGATTTGAAAGCGATGGAGAGCGCTTCTTTCATGCCCTTTTGCGCCGCATCCGCGGTGCGGACGTTGGCACGCACCGACACGTTCATGCCGATGTAACCGGCAAGACCGGACAGGATGGCGCCGATAGCAAAGCCGATACCGACTTGCTGACCGAGCGTCATGCCCAGAATGATGGCGACGACGACGCCGACGGCGGCGATGGTCGTGTACTGGCGGTTCAGATAGGCACTTGCCCCTTCTTGAATGGCCTGTGCAATTTCCTGCATACGGGCGTTGCCTGCGCTTGCAGTCAAAACCTGATAGCCGGTAAGCACGCCATACAGAAGAGCAAGAAGACCGGAACCCAGAATAATCGTTTGGATATCCAACGTCATTGATTACTTCCTCGTTGTTCGTTTGTTTTTGGTTGTTGTTTCCCGCCGGAGTTTTTTGCTGACGCAAAGAATCTCCCCCGGCGGCCTCTTTTGAATGTGAGTGGGCTGAACATGCCCAATATTCATATCGATGGCAAGGCCAAGAAACCCTTGGCCTATATGAATTATTTTGCTGCGCTGCAAGATTTTTGAGCGCCTGAAAACATGCGGCAGCGCATCAAAACCACCTCGCCCAATATCCTCTATTTACAGAAAAACAGGGCAGATGAAAGATTGTGATAAAGCCCAGAAAATGCTAAAAAATAGCAGATTTTGAGCATACCTGTTCGCCCCGCTCCGCGCTGGCCAAAATGGCCGCGGCAAGGAAGTTTTCGGGCGCGCAGACAACACATAGGGAAACAACCCGTGACCGCAGACAACACCGCCCCCAAGCAAGGCATTGCGCCCATCACCATCGAAGAGGAAATGCAAAAATCCTACCTCGATTACGCGATGAGCGTCATCGTCAGCCGCGCCCTGCCCGATGTGCGCGACGGCCTGAAGCCTGTGCATCGCCGCATCCTTTATGCGATGCGCGAAGGCGGATACGACAGCAGCAAGCCCTATAAAAAATCCGCGCGTATCGTCGGTGACGTCATGGGTAAGTACCACCCGCACGGCGACAGCGCGATTTACGATGCGATGGTGCGTATGGCGCAGGACTTCTCCATGCGCCTGACGCTGGTGGACGGTCAGGGTAACTTCGGCTCGATGGACGGCGACCCTGCGGCCGCGATGCGTTATACCGAAGCGCGCCTGAACAAGGTCGCCGAAACGCTGCTTGAGGACATCGACAAGGAAACCGTCGATTTCCAACCCAACTACGATGAATCGACGCTGGAGCCGACGGTGCTGCCCGCGCGTTTCCCCAACCTGCTCGTCAACGGCGCAAACGGTATTGCCGTCGGTATGGCCACCAACATTCCGCCGCATAACCTTGGCGAAGTCATCACCGGTTGCTGCGCCTATATCGACAATCCGGACGTATCGATTGACGAGCTTATCGAGATTATCCCCGGCCCCGATTTCCCGACGGGCGCGCAAATTCTCGGCCGCAACGGCATTCTGGGCATGTACCATACGGGCCGCGGCTCCATCATCATGCGTGCCAAAACATCGGTGGAAGAAATCCGCAAGGACCGCGAAGCCATCATCGTGCACGAAGTCCCCTATCAGCAAAACAAAGCCCGCCTTCTGGAGCGCATCGCCGAATGTGTGCGCGAAAAGATTATCGAAGGCATCAGCGACCTGCGCGATGAATCCGACCGCGATGGTGTACGCATCGTTGTCGAGCTGAAACGCGACGCGATTGCCGATGTTGTCATGAACCAGCTTTACAAACATACGCCGCTGCAATCCAGCTTCGGCGCGAACATGCTGGCGCTCAACTACGGCCGCCCGCAGATGCTGAACCTGAAGGAGTTCATCTCCGCCTTCGTCGCCTTTCGCGAAGAGGTTATCACCAAACGCACGATTTTCGAGCTGGGCAAAGCCCGCGACCGCGCCCATATCTTGGCCGGCCTTGCCGTTGCCGTGGCGAATATCGACGAAATCATCAAAATCATCCGCACGGCGTCCGACCCGAACGATGCGCGCGAAAAACTGACCGCGCGCCAATGGCCGGCCGAAGACGTCGCGCCGCTTATCCAGCTTATCGACGATCCGGAATACCCGATGTCGGAAGGCAATACCTATAAAATGTCCGACACGCAGGCGCGCGCCATTCTCGATTTGCGCCTGCACCGCCTGACGGCGCTGGAGCGTGACAAAATCGGCGACGAGCTGAAGGAAGTTTGCGCTTATATCTCCGAGTGCCTGCGCATCCTCGGCAGCCGCGAAGCGCTGATGGAGCTGCTGCGCAGCGAGCTGGTGGAAATCCGCGACAAATACGCAACCCCGCGCAAAACCGAACTTATTCCGGATGAATTCGAAACCGACCTCGAAGCGCTCATCCAGAAAGAAGACATGGTCGTGACTGTCAGCCATACCGGCTACGTCAAACGCGTACCCCTCGCCACCTACCGCGCGCAAAAACGCGGCGGCAAGGGTCGCACCGGCATGCAAACGAAGGATGAAGATTTCGTCACCGACCTTTTCATCGCCAATACGCATACGCCCGTCCTGTTCTTCACATCCAAGGGCATCGTGCATAAAATGAAGGTGTACCGCCTGCCGCTGGGCACGCCCCAGTCGCGCGGCAAGGCCTTCGTGAACCTGCTGCCGCTGGAAAAAGACGAAAAAATCTCCGTCGTTATGCCGCTGCCGGAGGACGAGGACAGCTGGGATTCGCTGGACGTGATTTTCGCGACCAGCCACGGCACCGTGCGCCGCAACAGCCTTGAGGATTTCAAGAACATCCGTGCCAACGGCCTGATTGCCATGAAACTCGACAGCGACGAGCAGCTGATTGACGTGCGCACCTGCCCGCCCAACAGCGACCTGCTGATTTCGACGCGCAAGGGCAAAGCCATCCGCTTCCCCATCAGCGACGAAACGCTGCGTCTGTTCAAATCACGCTCATCGACCGGCGTGCGCGGTATCAAACTGATGGACGGCGACGAAGTCGTTTCCATCTCCATCCTGCGCCATGTCGAGGCCACGGCGGACGAGCGCATGGCCTATCTGAAGCGCGCATCGCAACTGCGCAATCAGGTCGAGGACGGCGAAGACGGTGCGGGGGATGAAGAAGAATCCGCATCCGGCAACGTCGTTTTGACCGACGAGCGTTTCAACGAACTGGCCATGCAGGAAGATTTCCTGCTCGCCGTTACCTCCCGCGGGTTTGGTAAACGTACATCCGCGTACGAATACCGCACCACGGGCCGCGGCGGCTCCGGCATCTGGAACATGAAACTCTCCGCGCGCAACGGCGAAATCGTCTGCTCCTATAACATCAAGGACAGCGACGAGGTGATGCTCGTCACCAACGGCGGCCAGATTATTCGCATGCCCGTCGGTGACGTCCGCTTCGTCGGCCGCCAGACGCAGGGCGTAACCCTCTTCCGCATCGAAGCCGACGAACAAGTCGTCTCCGCCGCCGTCATCCGCGACGCCGGCGAAGGACCGGATGTCGAGGGGAATGAATAACCCCCCTCACTTCACAAAACAAAAAGGCGCGGAAATTATTCCGCGCCTTTTTTGTTTTTTACCGCCATCAACACTTACACCGCCGCTATCCTTTATTGTAAAAAAATTTGTTCAAAGTGGCGATGACGGTGGCCACACAGAAAGAAAATGTAGAGCCCATTAATGACCATGCCTGAACTTGGTGAAACCAATTCCTCCGGTTCCAATCAGAAGGGAACTGCCCCGATGGTAACAACTCATAACCGTAAGTATATTTTGATTGGTAGAAGCTCAAAAACCACAGGCAGCATAAAATTGTCACAACAAACATATAACCGTGCCTTATCGGGCCGAACGATTCCGGTCTATTACCCCTGAAAATCTGCAGCCAAGCTCTTACTTTTACAGGGACAAGCGGCAAGCTCAGGAGAAGACAAAAAGTCCCCGAGAAATAGGCGAGAGAAAGATAATATACATTAACGATATTTTTAGCCTTCGAAAGGTCGAGCGCCGGACGCTCACCCGGGATATCCAAACTTACTATCCATTTCACTAACGCGGCGTTATTCTCGACAAACGCTTCAGAGATAGAACCGCCTGATGCGCCCATCATCGCATAAGTCGCCGACAAGACCATCGGAACACCGTAGAGCGGCGCAATAATTATTAAATACCCCTTCAGGACACTAAAAAGATTTAGTGCATGCGTTTTACCGCGATGCAGATAACGCCTGATGCAAATATAAAACCATAAATGCACGAGAAAGAGACATGAGAAAAGATATTCATACCCATAGCCATAGTCCGCGAATAATTTTATCAACGTTGTTTGTGGTACAAGAAGGCTCCAAGCAAGGGCGTAAGCTCTCTTTGAAAAGCAAACATCCCCCTCTACCTCTTTGTATATAGGGGCCCAAGTTTTTGGATGAGGAGGCAAAGGTTCTGACATCTTATTTACGTCCGTCTATGCTTATAAGGTGGCCGTTCGGCAAGGAACACTCCCTACCCTTCATTCACCAACCGCCACGCAAGCGGCGGCAGCACCGACGGGTCGGTCATGGTGAAGCGGTGGACGTCGAGGGGGACGCCGTCGGAGCAGCGGAGATGTCCGCCCTTGTCGGTGCCCACGAAGGTGAAGCCGAGTTTTTCAATCACGCGGCGGCTGCTTTGGTTGCCTTCGTAATAATTGATGTTCACGCGCTTTGCGTCCAGCGCATCGAAGGCATAGCGAATGGCGGCATTTGTTGCTTCGGTTGCGTAGCCCTTGCCGCGCTGGGATAGCGCGCACCAATAGCCCGTTGCGAAAACGCCATCGCCGTCATCCATGATGCCGCCCATCACCGCGAATTTTCCGTTGTCACGCGCGAAACAGGCGGCGACGTCGAAAGGCCGCGCGGGGTTCAGGCTGGCGGCGAAGGTTTCCATCGCGCTTTGCGGTTTCTGGTCGTCGTAGGCCCAGCTCATCCATGTTTGAAGCTCGCCCCAGACTTCTTCTTTCGCGGCCTGTATTTCAGGCACGAATTGTAATTGCAGCGGCTTTATCAAAAGGCGTTCGGTTTCGATATACATGGGGCATTATTCCTATCTGAAGGCATCGATATAATCGGTGATGACGGTAAGCGGCACGCCCTCCGCCTCGCATACCTCCGCCAGTTTGGCGTAGGCGGCTTTGCGCGCGGGCGTCATTTCTTCGAACAGTGCCCAGCTGTTGATGCCCAGCCCCCGCGCCTGCGCCATCATGACGCTGTCGGGCGTCAGCGTGACGAATTCCGGATGCACATAGGACAGCGCTGCCCCCTTCGCAGCCTTGTCCTGCCATGCGGCCAGAACGCCTTCCAGCGCGGCAAGGCTATAGGGTTGATAGCGGCAGGTGAAATCTTCGCGGCGGTCGGCGTAGATGGGGCTCGCCTCCGCCTTCTCCCCGAACAGCATGCCGTATTGCGCGGCGGGCAGGATGTGCGACATGGCAATGATGTTATGCAGCGCGAAGGACGAAAACAGCACCCGCGCGGGCGGCACGGGCGATGCCGTTACCACCGCGGCGATGCGCTTGATGAAATCATTCGCCTCCAGCGGCTGTCCGGCGCCTTGCACGCCTTTAATCTCGATATTCACATCCCACGGCAAGGTTCGCGGGGATACCTCTGCTATCAAGGCCAGCGTTTCGGACAGCGGCGCGATGCGACCATGCGCATGGCGGCCTGTTTTGAATTTGAGTATTTCCGCAAACGGCAAGGTATTGAGCGCCCCCGCAGGTGCCGCGCCGAAAAAATGGTCGGCCGGCACGACGTTGTGCAGGGTGAAAATTTCGCCATCCGCCGACATCACGGCGTCGATTTCTACATAATCAGCCCCCGCGGCAAAAGCCGCCTTGACGCTTTCGGCCGTGTTTTCAACGGGCAAACCGGCGATGGCGCGGCGCGATTGGTAAAAATCATGGTCAGTGCAGCCAAGCCCGCGGTGGCCGCCCACGGCGAAGGCATGTCCGGCTGCGTTTTTCGTCTTTACCATTGCGCTTTACCCCAAACTGTTTCAATCTCGTCACATCGCATTTTGATTGGACAAACAGATGGTAACAGCGCGCATGAAAAAAGCATCCACAAAAAAATCCGCCGCGAAAAAGACTGGCGCGCAAAAACCCCGCGCACAGAAACAACGCCTGACCGGCGTTTACCCCGGCACGTTTGACCCTGTGACCCTCGGCCATCTGGATATCATCGAGCGGGCGCTGAAGGTCGTTGACCATCTGGTCGTGGCCGTCGCCGACAACCCCGGCAAAGGGCCGCTGTTCAATACCGAAGAGCGCGTGAAAATGATGGAAACCGACCTTGCCAATAACCCGAAAATCAAGGGCAAGTCGTGGGAAGTCGTGCCGTTCAGCAAGCTTTTGATGCAATTCGTCGAAGAGGTTGAGGCTCGCGTTATCGTGCGCGGCCTGCGCGCCGTGTCGGATTTCGAATATGAATTCCAGATGGCGGGCATGAACGCCTATCTGAACAAAGACATCGAAACCATGTTTTTGATGTCGCAGGACAAGTTCCAGTTCGTGTCTTCCCGCTTCGTCAAGGAAATCGGACGTCTGGGCGGCGACATCAGCCACTTCGTCACCCCGTCCGTGGGCAAGGCGCTGCAAAAACGGTTCAAAAAAACAGGCTAATTGTTTTCTTAATGACGCACGGGCGGCTTCCACGCAGGGCGCGGCGGCGCGGGTTTTTGCAAGGCCTCCAGCGCGGATAGGCGCCCCTTCACCTCGTCCGCGGGCGCAGCGGCAATCGACGTATATTTCGGCTTATCCAGCTTTTGCGGGTCTGCATCGACCTGCACGGTGCGCAGCAGGCGGTTTTGCGGGTTTATCTGCTCCACCTCCCCCTGCACCTCCAGCGCGGCATCCAGATTGCTCAGGCGTGACGCCAGCGCAGGGTCGCGTTTTTGCGGCGGGGTCAGGAAATCCGTCAGGCTGAGGCTGATAAACGCCGTGATGCGGTCGCCGCGCAGCAAGCCCTGCGGCGCGCCGTTGACGATTTTATCCGGATATTCATCCAGCAGCGTTTCTACCTTGCCCGATGACGCATCGATGCGGTGCAGGCGCAGCCTGTCGGCGTTCTGGCCGTTATGTTTGACGTCGAAATCAAGCTCCGCCGCCACAACGCTGTTATCCGCCGCACGGTAATAGGCCGTGACGGTGCGGTGCTGGCTTTCGAAGACATAACTGGCATGGAACAGTGCGGGCACGCCGCTTTTGCCGGAGCGGAAAGTTGCATCTATCTCGTAAATCACGTCGGTTGCCTTGGTGCTGAGATAGCCCTTGCGCGCATCCCCGCCCTCCATCGATAAACGCCCGTGGCCGAACATATCGGCGATAATCGACAAGGCATGCACCGACTCGCTCGGCACACCGATGGAGGGGCGCGTGTCCGCCGTGCGGTTCTTGCCCCATATTGCTTCAAACCCCAGCGGGCGCAGGTTGCCGCCTGTTTGTGCTTCAATCTTCGGCAGCTCTTCGCGCAGGCGGTCAAAGACCGGGCTGAAATTCACGACGGTATTCATACTAAGGTATCGCTTGCGCAGCTCCGGCTCTATCTCCCGCGCTTCGCGCAGGTGTTCGGTCAGCGGTTTTTCTGCCAGTACGGCTTTTAAATCCGGACAGACATCAAACAATTTACGAAACGCAGATATGTGTTGGTCGTCGTTGAAAGCCATGAGCGCGATATCGGGCTTTTGCGCCACCAGCGCCGCGTCCATATCGGCGTAAGATTTAACGGCCGGCGGTAACGCGGCGCGCGCGGCTTCGCTTTTATCGACGGCGGCAATGTCGAGCGTGATACCCCGCGGCGCCAGAATTTTTTCCGCAACCTCGCGCATGGAGGCAATATGCCGCTGCCCCATCACCCCCGCGCCCAGTACCAGAACATGAAAATGTTTTTGCGGCTGCTGTGCCTGCTGGTCGAAATCACCGCGGATATGCTCTGTCATTTTGCCCTCTTCCTGGTAATTTGTCATAATATCAGGGCGTTAATAATAAATGAAATATCCGCCTCTTTTTCCAATTTACAAAAGATAGGTTTTCATCTATTACCTTGACCACGGTTTGGAAAAACCTTAATGTCCAAATCCTTCACTATGTGATTCCGTAGCTCAGCGGTAGAGCATCTGACTTTTAATCAGAGGGTCTTGGGTTCGAGTCCCAACGCGCCCACCAATTTTGCCTTGCCCGGGCGTCGAAGCGGCGGCGCGGCGGAGCGCCACGCGGATGCCACCGTGACCGTCTACAGGCCCGGAGCCGCCGAGCGGGCGCGGGCGCTTCGTCAGCATGGACCGGAAGAAGCGGCGCGCGTGTCAAACGCGCCCGCTTCTGCTACGCCATGGCAGCGTGTTCAGGTGAGGTCGGGGAACGGCGGCGCGTGCGCCTGCCTGCTGTCCTTCCCGATCGTGCGGGAGAAGGGTGGAGATGACATCAATGACGGCATACGGCGCCCTCGGCGCCGCGATCGTTCTCGAGGTGGCCGGCACGACCTTCCTGCAGATGTCGGAGCAGTTCACCAAGCTGGTTCCGACGCTGCTGATGGCCGCCTGCTACCTCGTCGCTTTCTACTTCCTCACCCTCGCCATAAAGACGATCCCGATCGGCCTCGCCTACGCCATCTGGAGCGGTCTCGGGATCCTCCTCATTTCCGCGATCGGCTACGTCCTCTTCCGCCAGTCGCTGGACGTCGCCGCCATGATCGGCCTCGGCTTCATCGTCGCCGGCGTGATCATCGTCAACGTCTTCTCCAAGTCCATGCCGCTCTGAGCCGCCGAAGCCGCCCGTCGGTCAGTCCGCCGTCGCCGGCTGCACCGGGTCGGCATCGCTCCGGCACCGCCGGGGGACGATGGTGGCAAGCTCTGCCTCGATCTCGCGCCGGGCGAGGTCCAGTTCGTAGAGCTTCTGCAGGTTCATCCAGAAGTCGGGGCTGACCTGGAAGTACCTGCCGAGCCAGAGCGCGGTGTCGCCGCTGATGCCGCGCCGGCCACGCAGGATCTCGGTGACGCGGGTCGCCGGAACCTTCAGCTCACGCGCCAGCTCACGGGCGCTGACGCCGATCTCCTGCAACTCCTCGGCGAGATGCTCGCCGGGATGAATGGGTTCACGATGCATCGGTCGGTCCTCCGTCAGAGGCAACTATCTCAGGCCAGCTCCGACCCCGCCACCCCCATTCCCGATTGCAGCGAGAGATGCAGCGCGTCCGCCGTCCGCTGCCCTCACCCTCCCGCTGGCGCGGGCAAGTTGGCGGCGGTGATGCCGATCGTCTCCCTCTCCCGCGCGCGGCAACGCGCAAGTGGGAGAGGG
>DQGU01000186.1:5546-7294 GCA_003524565.1 Rhodospirillaceae bacterium | reverse complement strand
CTCCTTTGCGCGCTTTTGCCCTCGCGGATTTTTCGCACGCCTGCCGCAACGCGGTCAACCATGGCGCCCATTTCGCCAAACGTCCAGCTGCGGCCAAGGAAATCGCAGATCTCCCTGTCAGCAAAAGTTTTGGCAGCCTGATCCATGACATGGAACAGCGGTTTTTTATTCAGCGGCGCTTTCCATGAAATGCCCTGCGGATAAAATTTTTCCCAAATCCATTGCTGGCCGTCGAACAGCGGCACAGGCGCGGGAGAAGTGGAAGATGCAGGCGTAGAGGGAGTCTGGGTCATTGCTTGTGTTGCCTTGGCCATGGGGGAGAAGCTCCGGTAAAAACTAACAAATAAATGCGTGATATATAACGGGATATTATAAAGACTTTCGCCGCGAAGCTAAAGCGGCGATGGGTATAATATTCTTTTGGGGTTATGGCATGATGCGGCGCAGAAAAGCGCTGTGCCATCTGCATTTCTAGCGGCGCGGCGCGGGCGTCTTTTGTTTTTTCTGGAAGGCCGCGATGTTCGCGCGGCGATAGGCGGCCAGGGTTTCCGCCCCCAGCGCCTTTGTCACGCGGTCAATCACCACCTGCGCGCGCTTGGAGGGTTTTTGCTGCGGCTGCATGAAGCCGGTGTTATGCCCGTTTTCGTAGGGGAAAGGCGCATCATACTGCGCCGCCGTCACATCAAAAACAGCCCCCGCACCGCGCTTGCCGTCCTTGGGGCCGCGTATCCACCAGTGCGTTTCACGCACGAAGTCAACTTTCGTTTCACGCTCGGCTTTGGCACGCGCGGCACCGAAATGCATCTTGCCGTCCGCCGTCACGCTATATCCGCAAACTACGGGCATAAACCCCGCCGCCTTGCCACCCGCGATGTGATAAAAGGCTTCAGAGGCCACGGCACAATGCCCCGTTTCAACGGGGTCGCCCGGCTGAAGTCCGGCGCGATACTGCGCGCTCAAAAGCTCAGGCGTGAGCGCGGCGATAATCGCCCGCTTGATGTCGGCAAATCCGGTCATGCGCCTCATGCTCGTTTGGTATGTGAATGTTTTATACATAACGGCAGGGCGTGAGTGAGTCAACCTGCCCGCTTTTGCCTTGAAATATCTAGGTTATTCCCCCGCCGCGCCGGGTATCAGACGTTAATCTGCACAATATCCTGCGGGTAGCGCCCCGCCGCAATATCCGCGATATGCTGCGGCAATATGACGGGGAAAACGGCGTCGCGCATCGCGGCGGCATCAGCAGGTTTCCACCAGCGCATGTCGGATACGAATTTGCGTTCAATCTGCGTATGGCCGGCTGTTGAAATTTCCGCCGCCGTGGTATGCGCGACAAAATATTTTTCATCGACATGCAGAATATCGCCGTAGAAAACCAAATCCACCTTGCGGTGCCAGACCTGCGGGCCGATGCGGATATCGGTGTGGCCGGTTTCTTCGAATATCTCGCGCCTGAGCGCATCCATGATGTCTTCGCCATCATCAATGCCGCCGCCGATGGTGCCCCAATAATCGCTTTCCAGCGGCTTGCCGCCGACCGGATGGATATTCGGGTCGTTTCTGTATTTGAACATCAAAAAATCCCCCGCCGGATTGAACAGCAGCGCGCGCACGGTATAGCGGGTTTTCTTGGCCATGAGATATGCTCCTTTTTCTTCAGCTATCATAACCAAAAGAAAAAAGGCTGGCACCGGATTTCTTCCGGATACCAGCCTTGAAGTTGGGTTAGTACAGGTTAAGAGTAGGGT
>DQGU01000186.1:2373-5198 GCA_003524565.1 Rhodospirillaceae bacterium | reverse complement strand
TTAGAAAGGAAAGACGGCATCGATGAATTGCTGTCCGTAGCGCGGCTGCTGGATTTCGCTGACCTGACCACGCCCACCGTAGGAAATGCGCGCTTCGGCGATTTTTTCATACGAGATGGAGTTGTTGTTGAGAATATCCTCGGGACGGATGACGCCATCAAGCGTGAGTTCGCGCAGCTCATAGTTCACACGCACTTCCTGCTGGCCGCGGATAATGAAGTTACCGTTCGGCAGAACCTGCGTAATCATGGCGGCAAGCTTAAGGCGGATTTCTTCTTCACGTTTGATTTTGCCGTCGCCCGTGCTGGTCGAATTGGTGTTCATGCCCACAAGATTGCTGGGGTCAACGCCGCCCGGCAAAACCTTGCCCAGATAACCTTCGAAACCGGCAAGATTGGGCAGGCCCGCTTGCTCGGTGCCCGTGCGCTGGCGTTCGGTTTTGTTCTGCATATCGGCTTCGTCGGCGATGTCGATGTTAACGGTCAGAATGTCGCCGACTTTATGTGCGCGCTGATCTTTGAAAAACGTCTGGCGGCCCGGCTGCCAGAGGGAATTGGCGTTGGTGTTCGCCACAGGCTCGCTCGGCATCGGCAGTTTGATAAGCTCGGGGTTGTTGGCGCTGTTTTGCGCGGTCTGGATGCCGCTCATGCTCGGCGCCTTGCCGATATTGGATACGCGGTCGGGGATGCCGCAGGCAGACAGCAGCAGGACGGAGGCGAAAGAGAGCGAAAGCATCAAATATCGTCTGGTTCCGAAAACCTTTTTCATGGGCGTTACTCCTATAACTAACCTGTACTTTTTTGTTTTTTGTGTAGTGCCGTGTAGTGCCTTGCAAGCTCCGTGCCTGTTTTCAGGCTACGGCCGGCAAAAAGGCGTTTAGCTGCCCGCGACGCGCACGGAAACCGCCTGCATGCCCGTCACGACGGCATCCAGCACCTGGCGGGATGACATATTCATGACCTTGACCAGCTCGCCCGCCGCCCCATTTTCCAGAGCGCGCGCCTGCGTCGTCAGGTGAATGGGCCCGCTTTGCAGGGTAACCGTCACCATGTCGCCTTTTTTAACCAGCGTCGGCTGCACGATATCGCCCGCGGCGATGGTGCGCAGCGCCGGCAGGTTGCGCCGCGGGGCAAGCCCGACAAGCTGCGCCGCATCAATCACGGTATGCGCCGCGATGTCCGCCGCACGGATGTCGACCTGCGTGATGTCGGATGCCGTAATGATATCGCCCATGCGCTTGGGCTGCGACAGCACCGGCACAGACGTCAGCAGGTAAAGCTGCCCGCTGATATCGCGGCGCAGGCCTGCGGCGCTCAGCGTTGCGCGGAACACACCGCGCGACAGGTCATAGCGCAGGTCTTCAACCTCCAGCGCGGCGGCTTCGTGCGGGGGGATATAAAACGCGCTGCTGCGGCTGTCGAAAACCGTTTCAAAACGCTGGTTCGGCAGGGCGGCGGAGAGTTTATCCTGCAGCGCGGCCTCTATCTGAAAGCGGTCGATTTCCTGCGCATCGCGGCGGATGACGGTTTTTTCCATGCCGTTTTGCGAACGCCAGCCAAAACCGAAAGCATCCGAAATGCGCGCAAGGTCGTGCGCCGACAAAACCATTTCAGCACCAAGCGCCGGTGCGGGCGCCAGTTCATGCCCCGCATAGCGGCCCGCGCCGTCGAACACATCGCCCAGCGTGATGGCGGGGCCGTTCGCTTCCACGCGCGCGCGCAGCGTGACCGGATCGGCAAATGCCATGCCGACGCACAGCGTGAGCCAGAGCGAAGCGGCGAGGGAAGCAAGACGCATCATGGCGGCCTCAGCGCAGCTGCGTGGTGGCTTGGAGCATTTCGTCGGCGGCGGTGATCACCCGCGCGTTCATCTCGTAAGCGCGCTGCGCCACGATCAGCGACGAAATTTCCTCCACGGCGTTCACGTTGGAGAGTTCGAGGTAGCCCTGCATCAAAGTGCCGAAGCCAGGCGAACCGGGCGTGGCCGTGTTGGGCGCGCCGGATGCCGGCGTTTCCAGGAAGAGATTGTCGCCGATCGCTTCAAGACCCGCCGGATTGATGAAGGTGGCAATTTCCATCTGGCCGATCTGCTGAGGATCGGTTTGGCCGCTCATCGTCACTTCGACGATGCCGTCGCGCGTGATCTGAAGGGCGGTGGCGTCTTGCGGGATGGTGATCGAGGGCTCGACGGCGTAGCCGTCAGAGGTCACCAATTCGCCATCCGCGTTGACCGCCAGATTGCCCGCGCGCGTGTAAGCGGTTTGGCCAGAGGGCAGCGTCACTTGCAGATAGCCGCGCCCGCTGATGGCGAGATCGTAGCCGTTGCCGGTGTTGGAGATGCCGCCTTGCTCGGTGAGGCGCCCGACCGCATCCGTGCGCACGCCGACGCCGATCTGAATGCCAAGCGGCAAGATCGCGCCGGAGGCGGAGGAGGTCGCGCCCGGGCGCTCCATGTTCTGATAGAGCATGTCCTGAAACTCGGCGCGCTGGCGCTTGTAGCCGGTCGTGTTCATGTTCGCGATGTTGTGCGAAATGACGTCAACGTTGGTCTGTTGAGCCTGCATGCCGGTGGCGGCGATCGATAGTGCGCGCATGTGGGACTACTCTTTCCTGTTAGCGGCCGAGCCGCTCGATCGCGCTCTTACGCAACTCATCCGCACCAGAAACGATCTTGGCGGCCGATTGGTAAGCGCGCGATATTTCGATGAGCCTTGTGAGCTCGACGACAGGGCGCACGTTCGAGCCTTCGAGCGCGCCTTGCAGCACGACCCCTTCGAACGCACCCTGTGCTTGACCTTGCGCGTCCCAAAGGTTGTCCCCGACCTT
>DQGU01000186.1:1904-2027 GCA_003524565.1 Rhodospirillaceae bacterium | reverse complement strand
GATCGGCGCTCCCCCCGAGTTCAGAACAGCGCGACCGTCGCCGGTCACGAGCCGTCCATCCCCCGTAAGCGTAAACGCGCCATCGCGCGTAAACAGCGGCCCGTTCGGGCCTTCAACCATGAA
>DQGU01000186.1:0-1571 GCA_003524565.1 Rhodospirillaceae bacterium | reverse complement strand
CCCTGGCGCATGTCGCGCATCAGCGTGACATCGCGCACGAAGCGGATCTCGCGCGGATCGGCGTCGGCGTGGGCTGCGGTGTTGTCGGCTTCCTCCATCACCAAGCCGTCGGCCTTGAAGCCGGCGGTGGCGACGTTGGCGAGATTGTTCGCCGTCACGTCCATGCGCCGTTGCAGCACGCGCTGGGTCTGCAGGCCGAGGAGGAGGCTGTTATCCATCGCCGTTAACCCTGCAAGCGCCGGGCCAAACGCTAAGTGTTTGTTTTATTGAGTCCGGCGCTGGCGAACATGGTGAAGAAAGGGCGGACTCTGCCGGGTGCGCCGGCAAGTTTTGCCCAGTCTCCACCAATCCTTAACCACGTTTTGCGCACCAAGGAGCGGGGCAATGCGCGAGCGATTCCGTCATGTTTGGAAAAAAGAAGAAAAAGGACGATGCGGCGCCGGAGGACGGCGAAGCCGCGCCAGCGCCGGAAGGCGCCGATGGCGAGGGCGCGCCGGCTAAGAAGAAGATGTCGGGCAAGAAGCTTGTGCTCTTCATCATCTTGCCGGCGATCCTCGTGCTGGGCGCAGGCGGCGGGGCGGCGTTCCTGCTCTTGGGCAAGGGCGGCGGCGAAGCGGAGCAGCACGCCGATGCCAACGCCGGTCACGGCAAAGCCAAAGGCAAGGGCGGTCACGGCGAAACCGCGCCGGGCGAGCCTGTGCCTGGCCCGAACGGCACCATGATCACCTACGGCGAAGACGTGACGTTCGTTGCGCTGCCGGAAATGCTTGTGAATATCGTTGGGCCTGAGGGGCGTCCGGCGTTTTTGAAGCTCAAGCTGACGTTGGAAGCGCCCGACGAAGCGGCGGTCACGGCGCTGACCGAGCATGTGCCGCGCGTGAGCGATCAGTTCAACGGCTTCCTGCGTGAGATGCGCACGGACGATCTCGCTGGCTCCGCGGGCGCGTATCGCCTGCGGCTTGAGCTGCTGCGCCGCGTGAACCTTGTGATCGCGCCCGCGCAGATCAACGCGGTGCTGATCGAAGAAATGCTGGTGCAATAATGAGCGGCGACGCGGCCGAGGCCGCCCCCGAAAGTTGGGAACAGCCCGAGCCGGATGCGGCTTCGGAGCGCATTCTCAATCAGGACGAGATCGACTCGCTCCTTGGCTTTGGCCTGGGCGAGGAAGATAATTCGGGGCGCACCGGCGTGCGCGCGATCATCAATTCGGCACTCGTCTCCTACGAGCGCCTGCCGATGCTCGAGATCGTGTTCGACCGCCTGGTGCGGTTGATGACCACGAGCTTGCGCAATTTCACCTCCGACAACGTCGAGGTGAGTCTCGATCAGATCACCTCGATCCGTTTCGGCGATTATCTGAACTCGATCCCGCTGCCGGCGATCATCGCGGTGTTCCGCGCCGAGCAGCTCGACAATTTCGGCCTCGCCACAGTCGATTCCAATCTGATCTATTCGGTGGTGGACGTGCTCTTGGGCGGGCGGCGCGGGGGAATCTCCACGCGCGTGGAAGGCCGGCCCTACACCACGATCGAGCGCATGCTCGTCACGCGCATGATCGAAGTGGTGCTGAA
>DQGU01000188.1:516-6321 GCA_003524565.1 Rhodospirillaceae bacterium | reverse complement strand
CATCAGCGGCGTGCGCCCCTTGGCATCGCGCGCGTTAATATCGGCGCCTTGCGCCAGCATGGTATCGAACAGCTGCGTAAAGCCGTGTGCCGCCGACATGGCAAAGGCGGTTTCGCCGTCGTTATTGGTGGCCGCCATATTGAATGTGTGTTTGAGGCAAAACGCCGCCGCGTCTTCGTGATGCGCCGCGATGGCCTGCATCANNCGTGTTCTCTTCCGATCTCTTTCAACAGTAAAACCGCCGCACCGCGATAACCGCCCAGACACGCGAGCATCAGGGCCGTATGGCCTTCGTCGTCGCGCTTTTCAAGTTGAATGCCATTTCGCGCCAGCAAATCAGCCAGCGTACGTTCGGCACCTGCCGCGGCGGCAATCATCAGCGGCGTGCGGCCCTTGGCGTCCGGATGGTTGATATCGGCGCCCTGCGAGATCATGTCATCGAACAGCGATGTCAGGCTGCGCCCCGCCGCCATCGCGAAAGCCGTTTCGCCATCGTTATTGACCGCGGCCATATTAAAGGCGTGTTTGAGACAAAAGGCAGCAGCTTCTTCGTGATGCGCGGCGATCGCCTGCATCAGCGCGTTGTTGCCCGCCGCATTTTCCGCGTGGGTTTCGGCGCCATGGGCAAACAGAAAGGAAAGCACAGGGATACTGCCGCGCGCCCCGCCCCAAATCAGCGCCGTATTGCCCATTTTGTCGGAGCGGTTGACGGCGACGCCCTTGGCATAGGCGGCCTTCAGCCCCGCAAGGTCGGCCTTGCTGGCGGCTTCGATAAATTCGGCCGTGGCGATTTCGTGTTCGCGTGGCATGCCGCTTGAAACCTTTGGCGGGTGAAACAAAAGAGCTTTATCCTAAGGTTTATATATGTAAATGTCAAATTCAGGGCAGATTTTGGCATTAAATGTCTGAATTTAAATGCCTTAGCCCTGCGCCGCGCCCGCCGCCGCGCGTTTCTGAAACCGGATGCAACCCGCCGCAACAAAGCGGGATTTTTGATTCGCCCCCACCCGCCGCACCGCAAACAGCCAGACCGCAAGGATGGCCTATCCCCCTGAGCATCCACACAAAAAGCCAAGCCTGCATAAGGCGGCGAAGGGAGTGCAAAAAAAACATTTTGCCAGCGGGCGTCATTTTTGGCCAAATCCAACCATGCTCCCGAATTGCGGGTTGAACGGACACGAACCCCCAAACATCTTTTTAAAAAACCCGCGCCCCACGGCAGCGGGTTTTTTGTATCGAGGCCCTGACACAGCCATGGCAAGCAAAACAAAAACGAAAAAAACCACGCAGATAAAAAAGCGGCCAGCGAAAAAGGCGCCTGCGCGCAAAGACCCGCGCCGTGCCATTGACGCCCGCGCGATTATCGACGCGCTGGAGCAGCATGTGCTGGGCGCGAAAAAAATGACCTCGACGCAGGTGAGCGCCGCGCTGGCGCTTTTGAAAAAGACCCTGCCCGACTTGGCCGCGCAAACCGCAGACGGCGCGGGCAAGGACAAAGAAGCCACCCGCGCGCATGAAGACGCGCTGCGGGCGCTTGAATAAGCCCCGCCATGCAGCAGATGAATGAAAAAGAACGCCGCATCCGCGCGCGGCTGATGGCGGATTTTGCGCATTACGCCGCCAAATGCCTGAAGGTACGCGCCAAGGGCGGGCGCATTGTGCCCTTGAAGCTGAACAGTGCGCAGAAATATATACACGAAAAACTGGAAGAGCAGCTGGTCACCACCGGCCGCGTGCGGGCGCTGATTTTAAAGGGGCGGCAACAAGGCTGCTCCACTTACGTTCAGGCGCGGTTTTACTGGAAAGTCACGCACCGGCGCGGCGTGCGGGCGTTTATCCTGACGCATCTGGAAGACGCTTCGCGCGCCATTCATGCGATGGTGCAAAGGTTTTACGAGAACTGCCCCGAAGCCGTGCGCCCGCTCGCCACGCGCCGTTCATCGCGCGAACTGGTTTTCGGCAGGCTTGATTCAGGCTATGCCGTCGGCACGGCGAAATCGTCAGGGGTGGGACGCGCGCATACCCTGCAATATTTTCACGGCTCCGAAGTTGCCTATTGGGCGCAGGCGGAACAGCACGTCGCAGGCGCGCTGCAGGCCGTGCCGGACGAAAAAGGCACCGAGGTTATTTTAGAGAGCACATCGGCGGGTGCCGCCGGACTTTTCTACCAGATGTGCATGGATGCGCAAAAGGGGCGCGGCGGATACACGTTTGTTTTCGTGCCGTGGTTCTGGCAGGAAGAATACCGCAAAACGCCCCCGGCGGATTTCGCGCCCAGTGCGGAGGAAAAAGATTATCAAACCGCCTACGGCCTTGATGATGCGCAAATGTACTGGCGGCGCGTGAAAATGGAAGAGCTGGGCGGCATCTGGACATTTCGCCGCGAATATCCGTCAAGCGCCGAAGAAGCTTTTCACAGCGACCGCCCGAATGCGCTGTGGGAGCGTGCCGGCATCGACCGCGCCCGCCGCCACCCCGCAGACGCGCCGGAAATGAAACGCATCGTGGTCGCGGTTGACCCCGCCGTGACGTCAGGACGCTATAGCGACGAGACGGGCATTATTGTCGCAGGTCTCGGCACCGACGGGCGCGGGTATATCATCGCGGATTTGTCAGGCCGCATGAGCCCGCCCGAATGGGCATCGGCCGTGATTAGCGCCTATTACAAATATCAGGCCGACCGTGTGGTCGCCGAGGTCAATCAGGGCAGCGATTTGGTCGAACACACGCTGCGCAGTTTCGATGCCAGCATCGCCTATAAATCGGTGCACGCCAGCCGCGGCAAGATGGCGCGGGCGGAGCCCATTGCGGCCTTGGATGCGCGCGGACTTGTACATCACCTCGGCGCTTTTCCGGCACTGGAAGACCAGATGTGCCGGTTTGACCCGCTGCAAGATGCCAAAAGCCCCGACCGCGTGGATGCGCGCGTCTGGGCGCTGAGCGAGCTGATGCTGGCCCCGCGCAAAGAGCCGCGCCCGATGATATGGCAGCCGGATTGAAACGTTTGCCACGCACATAAGACACAACAACCAAAGCCGGAGTACCCGCATGGGCTGGAAAAATATTTTCTTATCCAAAAAAGCCGTGAAGGCGAGTGCGAGCGCGCCGCTGATGGTGCAATCAGGCCCCTTGCAGCCGCGTTTCACGCCGCGCCAGTACGACCAGCTGGCGCGCGAGGGATACCAGAAAAACGTTATCGCCCACCGCTGCGTGCGGCTGATAAGCCAGAGCGCGGCGGCGGTGCCGTGGGTGGTCATGCAGGGCAAGGCCGCGCATAAAACGCGGCTGGAGGAACACCCGCTCGCAAGGCTGCTGACCCAGCCGAACCCCATGCAGGGCGGGGCGGAGCTGTTCGAAGCCGTTTATGCGTTTTACCTGATTGCGGGCAACAGTTATATCGAAGCCGTCGGCGGCGAAGACGCCCCGCCGCGCGAACTGTGGACGCTGCGCCCCGACCGCCTGCGGGTTATTCCGGGCGCGCATGGGCTGCCGTCTGCCTATAGATACAGCGTTGGCGGGCGCAGCGTCGATTTCCCCGTCGATATGCTGGGCGGGAAAAGCAGGCTTTTGCACCTCAAGGCTTTTCACCCGCTGGACGACTGGTACGGCATGAGCCCGCTGGAGGCCGCCGCCGCCAGCATCGACCAGCACAACGACGCCGGCCGCTGGAACGCCGCGCTTTTGCAATCATCGGGCAGGCCATCCGGCGCGCTGGTTTATAAACCCCCGCACAGCGACACCGCCGCCACCCTGACGGACGAGCAGCGCGAGGGGCTGAAGGCCGAGCTGGAAAGTTTTTTCAGCGGCAGCGGCAATGCAGGCCGCCCGCTGGTTCTTGAAGGCGGGCTCGACTGGCGCGAAATGTCGCTGAGCCCCAAGGACATGGACTGGCTGGCCGGAAAAGACGTATCGGCGCGCGAAATCGCGCTGGCGTTTCATGTGCCGCCGCAGCTGGTGGGCATTGACGGTTCGCTCACCTTCGCGAATTTCGAGCAGGCGCGGCTTGCCCTTTTCGACGACGCCGTTTTGCCGTTGATTGACCATGTGAAGGACGAGCTGAACCACTGGCTCGCCCCGCGCTTCGGCGATGATATCCGCATCGATTACGACATTGATAAAATCGAGGCCTTTGCCCTGCGGCGCGAAAAAATCTGGCAGCGTATCAACGATGCGGGTTTCATGACGCTCAACGAAAAGCGCGCCGCGCTCGGCCTTGCGCCGATTGAGGGCGGCGACAAACTGGACGGGGTGCAGGCATGAACGAAGCCGCACATACACCCGCCCCGCCGCCGGCCTTCAATTTCCGCCACGCGGGCAAGCTTTACCGTTTGCAGCTGAACGCACGTTTTGTTTGCGCTGTGGAGGATGAAATGGGCGCGCTGGGCACACTCGCCCGCCGTTTTGCAAAAGGCGATTGGCGCGTGAGCGAAGTTATCACCCTGATGCAGATGTTTTTGCAGCAAAACGGCGATTGTGTGGATTATTACACCCTCGGCGATGCGCTGCTGGCGGAGGGATTTTCCGCCCCGCTATCCACCGTGCAGCGTTTTTTTGCCTGTCTGCCCGATAGCGCCTGCGCCGCCCGCCCGCCTCAACAACACCCACCCTGCACCGCCAAAGGATAAAGGCATGAACGCGATTGCAAATTTCGTAGCGCAAAAAACAGCCTCGTCCGGCACGGGCGCGCTGCTGCTTGCGGCTGTGGCCGGATGCCGCAGTTTTGCCGATGCGTTTGGCACGGGCGGCAGCGATGTTTTTTTTATTTCATCCGCCACCGCAGCGCGGGCGAGTGGGAAGTTGGCACCGGCCACCTGTCTGACGCGCAAACGCTGGTACGCGATAACGCGCTGGCATCCAGCAGCGGCGGGGCGAAGGTGAATTTTTCCGCAGGGGAAAAAGACATCGTCAACGACATTCCCGCCGCCCGGCAACTGGTGCTGCCCGCGGGCGCGGACGCAGGGGACGTTCTTTCATATAGCGGCGATGCGTGGCAGGCCGCGGCGCTGGGCATGGCGCAGGTGAGCGGGCTCGCGTCTGCGCTGGCGGGCAAAGCCGCGGCCACGCATGGCCATACGCCCGCAGACATCAGCGGGCTGGATGCCGCCCTGGATTCCAAGGCAGATAGCGCACATGGCCATGACATGGACGCTATTTCCGGCCTTGCCGCGGCGCTGGCGGCCAAGGCAAACAATGCGCATACACATAGCAGCGCGGATATTGGCGGGCTTTCGCTTATCCTTGAAGATTACGCGCCTGCCGCGCATACGCACGGCACTGCGGATATTGACGGCCTGACCGCCGCGCTGGCGGCGAAGGCGGCGGCAGCGCATACGCATGAAATATCCGCTGTCAGCGGCCTTGGCGACGCGCTTGACAGCCGCGCCCCCCTGTCGCATGCGCATGCGATAACGGACGTCACAGGGCTTGAATCCGCACTGGACGCAAAGGCTGCGGCAAACCGCAGCATCGGTGCGGCGGGCAGTTTAACCGGCGGCGGCGATTTGTCCGCCGACCGCAGTTTCGCGCTGAACGGCGATGAAACAACCCCCGGCGCAGATAAATATTACGGCACCAACGGCGCGGGCGCGAAAGGCTTTCACCCCCTGCCCGAAGCGCCGGAATTTGAAATGCCCGATGCGGCAGATATTGATTTCGACGATGCTGCTTGCGTACATGCGGCGGGGGATAATGTGGCGGCCGCCATCGGCACGCTGGATGCCGCCCTGCTGCGCGCCGGGTTTCACCCGCGCCACAGCGTGACGTTCAACCATTTCAACGGCGTCGAGGCGGGCGGCTTTACACCCG
>DQGU01000188.1:0-292 GCA_003524565.1 Rhodospirillaceae bacterium | reverse complement strand
GGGGGGGGCGTCTTTACCCCCGCCACATCCGGCACCAGCGCCAACGCCGCCACGCTGGAGGCCGATGCCACCATCAATACCGACGCCGTGGGCGTATGCCGCCTGTCCACCGGCACAACGGCCAGCGGCTGCGCCCTGCGCGGGCTGGGCACGGCGGCCATGATGCTGCATGCGCCGGGTAAAAAATTGCGGCTTTTGAGCCGTATCAGGCTTGCAAACCTGACAGCGTCCGGTTCGCAGGAAATTCGCGTCTGGGGCGGCGTTACCATCGGCACGGCCGCGAATACCGCGC
>DQGU01000102.1 GCA_003524565.1 Rhodospirillaceae bacterium | reverse complement strand
GCTTTGCCAGAGAACGAACCCTGTTTTTAAGCAGCCCGGACACTTGATGCACGAAAGCCGGATCGAAACCGGGTACCATGCCTTGAAAAGCAATCCGCAGTCCCTGCAATAAAGATAAAACAGCCGCCTTTCCTGCCGCAGCAGCAGGGGGTAAATATTCCCCTCTGGCGCGGGCAGCTGCGGCTTGCCGGACTTCAATCGGCGGATTCCAAATCCGGCAACGGCACCTTCTTGCCAGCCAGCTCATGGGTGCTGTCGCCTAAAAACTCGATATTGCCGTCGCGGATGAATGAATGACATACGCCACAGACGTAGTTTTTCTTATCCTCTGCGGCGGCACGATTGCAAAGCCAGCAATCCGGCGGCTGTGGTTGGCCGGAAACATAATGGCCGGATCTCTCCAGCAGCGACGGCTCAAACGTCGGCCGGTCGAGATTGCCGTTGAATCCCCACGCCGGCCGCCCGTTCGCCGGATCGATATTCAGAGCATGCCGGCGCTTGCACCCCGGGCAATGGATGAACACATGCCCGTCGATAATCTTTGCTTTTGCCATGTCAGTCCCCCCCGCATCGCGCCGGTGTTTCTTTCCCGCAAAGCGCGCCCCATGCTGCGTTGTGGCCGCGCACTTCCTGCACCGTCTCCGGGGTATCTTTCGACGCGCTATAGCTGATGGGACAGAAAGCCCTACACGCGGTTGTCGCGGTTGTAAGGGTCGGCCCGCATGCTGGCAGCATCATCAGGACGCACAGCAGCACGGGCAGCATCAGCCTTGGCGACTTCTTCATCGACCTTCTCCCTTGTTTTGATTTCAGCGGCAGCCTTGCCGCTGTCACGGCCAAACCGGACAGCGGCAAAGATTGCGCCAAGCACCGCCACAATAATGACGGCAACGGCGATGATATTATTCACCGCTGGCGGCTCCGGTCGAGGCATCATCACCGTCGATGAGACGGGAACAAGCCGCCTTCGCTTTGTCCTTGTCCGTCGCGATGGCAATCGCATCCGTGAGCGGGACATCAAAAGTAAAGAACGAGCCGGCGGCAACAGCCACGGCCACGCCGAGGCCGATCAGTTTTGCTTTCATGGTTTTTCCTTTCGGGTTTGGGTGGGTAGTTAAAAATCGATGGCCTGAAACGCCAGATTGAACAGTCTCCGCGACCAGCCCAGTCCATGGGCATCCGCGCTCGGTGCCTTGCGGTTGTATTCAGCACGCTGCGCCAGTGCTTCAACCATGACGCCGACCGGGTCGCGCGCCGCACGCGCCGCTGCGATGGTCTGCGGGCCGATAACACCATCGGCACCGACACGCAGTGCCATTTGCAAAAACCGGCTTCCGGGACGGACTCCTGCATTGACCGCAGCATCAAAGGCAATAAGCGCGAAGGCCGGCGGCAGCTCATCGCCGCGTACCTTGTCCCAATAATCGCGTTTATAAATGGCTCTGGCCTGCGCAATCGTCAGGTTTTTTATGTCCAGCGCAGGATATGCTGCGGCGCTGATACCGTATTTTGTGCCCTTGAATTCACCCTTGCCGACGGCTCCGCCCGTCCAGTTCCCTCGGTCGGATCGGTCTGTGCTATAGCCACCCTCATGGCCGATCAGCAGGTCAAATGCCTTGTCGAATGCGCTCATTTTACCCTCCGAATTTGATCCCCAGCTTGACGGCCACGCCGAGCAGGATCATGACGAACAGCAGGTTTGTGATGTTCTGTACCGCGACTTTGAACGCCGTGCGCTTTCCGACGCGCCATGCCGACAGCAGACTGCGCAGGTCGCGCACATCTGTTCCGGCCTGATCGTCGGCAAGACCGATGTCGTGCAGCGCCTTGCGGGCCCCGCTCTCCGCGGCTTTATCCAGCATGCTTTGCAATTCGCCCTGTGTAAGGGTGACGGGTGTATCGTTTTTCATTTCATCTCCCGTTTTTTTATTTTTAATTACCCGTCAGATGCCGCCCCCTCTTGCGGCTGGTTTTCGACCTCATAATAGGGGGTGAATTTTTCGCCATCCCACAAATCTCCGCGGTGCACATTCCCTTCGAAAAAAATGGCGCTATGCGTCCGATCATCATGAAACCAGACGTTTGCACCTTGAGGTGCAACGATGACGTTATCGACCTTGTTTGTTTTCTTGTTCACCAGCGCGATATATCTCATGTCTTTTCTCCTTACCAAACGATAACAATGCACATGCCATCACCGCCTTTTTTCGCGTCATAGGCACTGCCAGCAACCGTACCGCCGCCGCCGCCTCCGCCAGGCTGCGCGCCTTCTTGCGCGGGCTGCGCATTGGCAGGGTTTGCGCCATGACCGCCCTTCCCACCCGCCGCTGATTTGCCGCCGGATCCTTCAATGTTTGTGGCGTTGTTTGCAGCGCCACCGCCGCCGCCGCCGCCATACATGGCGTCTCCACCATCCTTCCAGTTGTTTGTATTTGCAGTGCTATTATCTCCCCCACCGCCCCCGGCGCCACCCCAAATACCGGGTGGCTTCGCAGAGTTTTGGTTGACTGCCGTTGGATAAAAAGAATCCGTCAATGCGTTTTGCTGGCCGCCTCCAGCGCCGCCATCCCTTAAAGGCCCCCACCATTGCGGAGCTTCAAGGTTCGAGCTGTTTCCTTTTGAAGACAGCCCGCCACCAAAACCACCTAAAGTATTGGTAGTAGAAGCCGTGTTAGGGCTTGCATCACTTGCTGTACCACCGCCGCCACCGCCGCTGCCTTGCGCACCTGAAGTGCCTGAACGGCCGGATGTCCCGGCATAAGCCCTCATCAAGTCGCCGAATTCCGATATTCCGCCTGTTGAGCCAACGCCACCAGATGCACCGGTCGCATGCGGAATTCCACCAGCACCGATTGTGACAGGCACAACAGCCGGCATCATCCAAAGCGGTAGAAACAGTTCTTTATATGATCCGCCACCACCACCGCCGCCGCAGTTGCTATCGGATCCGCTGTTCCCGCCCGGGCCACCTGCCCCCCACAACATGACCTTGCCAAAAGTGCCTTGCGATGGACGGTTCCATACACCGCTTGATGTAAAAACCCAAGATTGCAAGCTATCGCCAGCTTCGAATGATGGCGTCAGAACCCGTAGCTCCGGCGTATCGCCCGCCTTGTAACCGATCAATTCAGACCGGCCGGCAACAAGTTCTCCGCCGCTGAATTCGACACCGCTCCGGTCACGCAGAGGCACCGCACCGATTCCCTCGATGTCAACCGTCATCGGACCCGTATTGTCTTCCTCGGGCGTCACCCACATCAGGGCGCCGTCTTGCAGCGCGCTGAAACCTTGCGGATGCAATAAGCTGCATTCCACGGCGTTCGCATCGCCACCGGAGATCGTCATCCGGCCAAGGACATATCCGAAAACGGCATTGCGTGATGCATCGGTACGATTGATCCATTCGTTCGCCGTGAGACCGTCACGGGTTAAGTCGCGGTAAACATCACTCATCGTCATCCCACCCGAATGTGTTGCTCATGTACTGGTAAATTTCCGGCGCTTCATCAGCCGCAATAATTGTTTTTGAAAATTCTCCGGAAACGCTTTCTTCGACCACGATGCAGCGTTTCAGCCGGTTTGAGATCGGCCCGATACTGATATGTGCGCCCTCAAGATCGGAAGAACCGAACGGTGAATCCAGCGTAATCACATCTCCGGAAACGTCAGTTACGGCGCGCAGCTCGGCACCTGTCGGTGTTGTCACCAGCGCGAAAGCCTGATCGTTTAGATCGAAAAGACCGTCAAGATTAAAGGAGTCGCTTATATCATCTATCATGACCTGGTCGGTCACTGTCGGCATAATATTGTCCAGCGCAATACGGCCATCTGGATAAACCTGCCGGATGCGCGCGCCATAGCCTTGGTCATCAACCAGATCCGTCACAAGACCGATCAAGGCTCCCGGCTTGAGCGCCATCCCTTCAAGATCGGTTTCGATCTCATAGCGGACGCGCCAGTAATGCGGCCGCAGAAGATCGAATATCACCCGCTGCCTTAGCCAGTTCTCATCGTCGATATTTTCATAGATTCTGCCATCCCAGTTCGGGACGTTGCCGTAAATGGGTGTCCGGATTTCAATTTCTCTTTCCTGCCAGTTCTTGGCACGGTCGCGGAACCGGGCGCGGATCCCCATCGGCCGGCGCGGTGATAGTCAATTCGTAGCTTATCCCC
>DQGU01000085.1 GCA_003524565.1 Rhodospirillaceae bacterium | reverse complement strand
GACAAAAGAAAACGCGCTGCAGCTGACGCAAAAATTCATGGAAAGCCTGACGCCGCTGCCCGCGCGCGACGAAACCCCCGCCCTGCCGCAGGGTGTGGAAGAAACAGCCGCTGACGCCACCGGCAGCGAGATGCCCAAAGACGGCGCCGCGGCGGAGGATACGCCATGAAGCTTGTCATCCGCATCGGCGATTACGGCGGCGACGATGCCGTCACCTACCACACGGCAGAGACATTTCCGCTGACCATCGGGCGCGGTTTTGCCAATAACATCATTTTACATGACCCGCATGTATCGGCGCGCCATGCCGAAATCGTACATGACGGCGACGGCTGGCTTTTGGTCGATATAGGGCAGGAAAACCCCATCCACCACAAAGACGCGCCGCTGCAAGGCCGCCAGCTGCGGCTCAAATCCGGCGACGAATTCATGCTGGGGCTGACACCTATTGCCGTGTTCGACCCGCACCATGCCGTGCCCGCCGCCGAAAAGGTGGAACATACCCACCCGCTGATTGCGCATCTGTCGGGCGGGCTGATGCCGTGGGTTTATTATCTGTTTGCCGTTCTCGGCGTCGCGCTCAGCGATTACATCGAATATTGGTCCGAAAATACCTATGCGCAAATGACCAAGGCCGCGGGTGGCGCAGCGCTTTGCCTGCTGCTCTGGGCCGTGCCGTGGGCGGTTGCGGGACGGCTTTCGCGCCACCGTTCGGCCTATCTGGCGCATATCGCGCTGGCGAGCGTTTTTCTGCTCATCTCCCTGCCCATCTGGGCGTTTCTGGATTTGGCGGCGTTTCTCAGCAGCGAAAATATGTTTTCCGATGCGCTGTTCGTTGTCGGCAACACGCTTATTCTGGGCGGGCTTGTTTATGCCAGCCTTGGCATCGCAACCCACATGACGGCGCGCCGCCGCGGCCTTGCCGCCGGTTTTTTTGCGGCGGGTCTGATGACGGTGATTGTCGGGCTTGCCTATCTTGACCAGATGAGTTTCTACCCGCAGCCTGTGTACGGCACGATTATCGAGCCTTATTTGCAAAACCTGCCGCCCGCGCGGGATATTCCGGCGTTTATTGACGAAGCCGGCGCGCTTTTTGCGGCTGATAAGAAATAACCTTTGAAAACAAAGCCTGAAACAGGTACCGCCACAGGTGTAAACCTGCCCGGCCGCGTCTTGCCTGCCTTGCTTGACTCTTTGTTTTGATTATGGAATGTTTGAGGCTTCTGTTTTTAAAGAGATAGCCAAAGAAATGCAGCCGCCCCACCGATGGCCGAACCCGCCGCCGCCCAACCATCCGGATTTCTATCTGGATGGATTGCTGAGCGATTATACGCCCGCGCGCAGCGGGGCTGACTATTTTTTCTGCTACGGCCTTGCCCCGAAATCGGCGGAAGAGCACATCATGGCCGCCGCCGTAGCGGGAGACGTCGCCAGACTTCGCACCCTCTTGCAAAAAAATCCGGACCTGACGCCTGACTTTGCAAATGGTAATGGCGTGACACCGCTGATGGTTGCCGCCGCACGCGGGCACAGTGCGGTTGTGCATCTGCTGGCCGACCATCCGCTGACCGGCCTGTCGCAGCAAACACGGCAGGGCTGGAGCGCGCTTCACTACGCCGCCTATTTCGGCCAAAGCGAAACGGCGGGTATTTTGATGCAGCGGCAGGCCGACTTCACACTTAAAAACGCGTTTGGCGAAGAACCCTTCGACCTTGTCAAAAATCCGGAGACCGAAAAGGCGTTCCTGGACTTCAAACCCTTTGCACGGCATCTGAAACGCCAGAAGCCGCAGCACCCGCATTTTGCACCGAAACTGCCGGAGGCGCCGCCGCCTGAAATCGCCGCCGATAACGCCCCCGCGCCCGCAGAAAAAGAGCGCGAAACAAAACCCGATACGCCGAGCGATTTTTTCACCCTGCTTTTGCGCGCCTCGTTCAGCGCGGCGCAGTATAAAACGACTGCCGCCGATGCGCTTTTCAGCGAAATGCAGCGGCATCTGGCGCGCGGCGACAACCAACCCGTGTTCGAAGCTTACGAGAAAATAGAACGCGCCACGGAAAAGCTGGATTTGCGCGGCAAGCATGTCGAATTCAACTGGGACGGACTTTTGGCCGCCGCCGCCGTGCATGGGAATATCCCTGCGCTGGTTTTCTTTGCCGAAAAGCGCAATTACCTCGATAGCGCGCCTTTGACAAACGCGCTGGCGGCCATCATTGACGCGCGCGCCGACACACCGCAAACGGCGGAGACCGCGCAGTGGCTGATGCGCTGGGGCGCGGATGTCAACGCCAGCGCGAAAAAACTGCAAGACCCGCAATCGCGCGCAGGCACGCTGGCCTATCAGGCCTTCAACCGCCGCATGCAGCATGTATTTGATGCCATCAGCACCCATGCAGGCGATTTGAAATCGTGGCATGTATCGCCCGCACAGCTGCTTTGGGAACAACAGATTGAAAAAGCCGTCGAAGCCGGCAAAAACGGCGCCGTGCATAAGCCCGGCCATTTCGGTCCCATCGGTGAAAGCATCGCGGTTTTAAAAATGCGCGCGCAGCTGCATCACACGGGGCATGAAAAACTGACCCGCCTGATAGACACCGCCGCGCAAGAGGGCGACATGCGCGGCATCGCCGCCGCCTATGCGGAGGCACGCACAGACCGTCTTTTCCGCGGCGCGTTCAACGTGCCCAAAGAAACCGGCGCGGCTGCCCTGCTGAGCGCGCTTGAACACGGCAAAACAGGTTTCGCCAAGCACCTTGCCGCCGACGGGCACAGCCTGCGCCATTTGCAAGATACATACAGCGTACGCATGGCGCGCTTGCGCCAAAGCGATGATGCTACCGTCCGCGCTTTTATCCGCGCGGATATGGCGGGCGAAAAAATCGCGCCCGATATTTTGTCCATCGATGACAAATACAAAATCCTGCGCGGGCAGGCCGCACGCTACCCTGTGTCCGGCCGCGGCTTCGGCTTTTGATATTTACGGCAACAGGGCGCGGCGAAAGCCCTGATTTTCAAGCATAGACGCATTATGGACGCGCCCGCCGGTTTATTTCATGCGGCAGCGCACCCACGCGATATGGGGCTGCCCGTGCGGCAGAGCCACAACATCTTGCGCCTGTTAACCGGATATTAAACCCCGCGGCCTAAGGTAATGCGCACGGCACCCCCTGCGCGCCTTTGCGCCTTTTATATTTGTACGTTAGTCTTTATGCGGGGTGTCTGATTGGGGTTTGCATGCGTCTGAATGATTTGTTCAATACCATCACCGGCAACAACATCGACAAGCGTAACGACGCGGGGGAGACGAAGCTCTACCGCGCCGCACGCGAAGGCAACGTGGGCGAAGTCAAACGCCTTCTGCGCGCCGGCGCCGACCCTGACATTGCCGACAAGCGCGGATTGACGCCGCTGCATCAGGCCGCCTATTGGGGTGAAAGCGAAATTGTGGGATTGCTGCTCAAGGCCGGCGCCGCGCCGAACCTTGACAACGGCCACGGCTGGACGCCGCTGCATAGCGCCGCGCTCGCAGGCGGCATGAAAAGCCGCAAAGAGATTATCGCGCAGCTGAAGGCCGCAGGCGGCAAAGACGACATCACCGACAAACACGGCTGGAGCGCGCGCGATTACATGTCGCTGTGGGAAGAAAACGCCGACGCCGCGCAAAAATTGAAACACATCACCGGCAACGGCGGCGTTTCCGGCACGAACGATGCGCACCGCCCGCCAAACACGCCCGTCCTGCCGCCGCAAAACGGCGCCAAGCCCTGCGGCCCACCCGCGCCGCGGCACTGAATGACCTGCGAATCTTTTGCAACTGTGGCGGCGGGCAAAATCGGACGCCGCGCTGCCGATTATTATTGCGCCGCCGCGCGTTTTACCTGACACTATTAAGTATATAAGGAATTTTTCCGCGCAAATGCTTGCGCGGCTTTTTCAGGCAAAAGGAGCCACGACACATGGAAAGCTGGATGATTTGGGCGGGGATTGGCATTGTCGCGCTTTTTCTGGTCGTTCTTTACAACCGCATCGTCGCGCTGGTACAGCGCCGGAAAAACGCTTTTTCCGACATCGATGTGCAGCTGAAACTGCGCCATGACCTTATCCCCAACCTCGTCAATACCGTCAAAGGTTATGCATCACACGAAAGCGGCGTTTTCGCCCGCGTGACCGAAGCGCGCGCCAGCGCCATGCGCGGCGGCAGCATCGCCGACCGTGCGCAGGCCGAGGGCATGCTGGGTGCGGCCATGATGAACCTGATGGCGGTTGCGGAGAACTATCCGCAGCTGAAAGCGGATTCGAATTTCCAGCAGCTGCAGGCGGAACTGTCCGACATCGAAAACAAAATCGCCGCCGCGCGCCGTTTCTTCAACAACGCGACCAGCGAATACAACACCGTCATCCAGCAGTTTCCGGCCGTGCTGATTGCGCGCATGTTCGGCTTCAAAGAAGAAGTCTTCTTTGAACTCGACGCTGCCGAAAAAGACGCCGTCAAAACCGCGCCCAACGTCAATTTCGGCACCTAAAGGCGCGGCAGATACGGGCGGGGCGGTTGCGCGCCGCAGGCTGTTTGTTGTGCATCTATGTGCGAGGGGATAAGGGCGAGGCATGATACTCCGCTCCGCGGGTCTTGCGACCCATATCATGAACAACCAGATAAAGTCCGTGATACTGCTCATGGGCTTTCCCTTCCTGATTTTACTGATGCTGGCGGGTTTTTTCGCGTCCATGAGCGCGCTTCAGCAGGCAAGCGGCGTTTACCGCCCCGCCGTGCAGGCGGCAGGTACTTTTTTGAATGCGGAGCGCATCGCGCTTGAAAATTTCATCCGCGCGGACGAGGTGATTTCCGACACCGCCGCCGACCGTCCCATCCGCCCCGATACGCGGCAATTTTCATCTTCCCGCACGACGCCTTCTTATGACGGCGGCGGCAAGCGCAGCATCGACTGGAATCTGGCGCTGCACGACGGCGGCTATGGCATGATACGCCACAGCCCGATTGCGATTGGCATCACCGCCGTCTGGTTCACCATCGCGTGGTTTTTCCACGGCGCGATGATAAGCGCCGCTGCGGGCGCGAAGCCCGTCACGCGCGCGCAGATGCCGAAAATTTACAACATGCTGGAAAATCTCTGCATATCGCGCGGCATTCCCATGCCGCGGTTCGAGGTCATTGACAGCCCCGCGCTCAATGCCTTCGCCGCCGGCCTTAACGACAAGACGTATAAAATCGTCCTCACGCGCGGGATTATCGAGGCGCTGCGCGACGATGAACTGGAAGCCGTCATCGCGCACGAGCTGTCACACATCCTCAACCGCGATGTGCGGCTTTTGATTATCTCGGTCATTTTTGTGGGCATGATTAGTTTCTTTGCCGAAATGGCGTGGCGTTCGCTGCGCTATGGCGTGCGCCCCGCGTTTTATTCCGGCGGCAATAACAAAGACCGCGGCGGCGTGGCGCTGGTTATGCTGGCCGCCGCCATTATTCTGGGCATCGGGTATTTGTTTGCGCTGGTGATACGCTTCGCGCTGTCGCGCAAACGCGAATTTCTGGCCGATGCGGGCGCGGTTGAGCTGACGCGCAACCCCGAAGCGATGATGCGCGCCCTGATGCGCATTTCAGGGCAGGACAAAGTGCGCGGCATGCCCGACGAAGTGCAGCAGATGTGCATCGCGAACAGCCAGCGTTTCATGGGCATGTTCACCACCCACCCGCCGATTGCCGCGCGCATTCAGGCCATATCGCAAACCACGAACACGCCTGTGCCGGAACTGCCCGTTACCTTGCGCCGACGCCCGACCCGCCCGTGGGAAGGCGGTACGCCGCGCGAAGAAAACCCGGCCAGTGCCGCGCCCATTCCGCCCGACCGCCTGTTTCCGCAAGGTACGCCCAATATGGCCGCCGCCCCCGAATCGCCCGCCACCGCAGAGCCCCCGACCAAAGGCAGCCCGGGCAACCCTTGGGCGCAATAACCGCAAAACCCAAGGATTCCGCGTTTTTTTGCCGCCGGTGCGGCGGTGCACCAACAAAATCCATGCTTATCATGGCTTTAGTTGACGAAGTGGGCGATTTTGGGTTGTGATACCCTCCACATTTTCATATAATGTAAGCATCTGTTTTCACCCTTTTTGCACGGCACGATTCATGAGCGAGAGTCCAAAACGCCCAGCGCCGCCCAAAGACGCCGCCCCCGCCGGGGAAGCCGCGCAAAAAAACGCGATTCACAAACTGCGCGCCACACTCGAAACGTCGCTGGCCGATGGCAACCTGACGCGCGCCCGCGCGCATTTGCGCATGACATCGCCCGTCACCGCCCGCGCCGCCGTCATGGCGCTGGGCGCCCCGTATGTAAAGGCGCTGCAAACGGCGCCGCATGTCACGCTCGACGGTAAGCAGGGCGCGGCCGCCGCCAAGCAATTCATCGACGAAGAGCTGCGCCCGCTTGTGACGCGCGAAGCGCGAAAGGCTGCAAGCCCGCGCAAGGATTTCAATGCGCAAAAAAATAAAAACGTACCGCCGAAAAATTCTTTGCTGAAACGCCTGTGGCGCGGCACGGCCATGGGGGCGCTACTGCTGGGCCTGTCAACGTCGATGGTGATTGAAACCGCCGCGCCCGCGCGCAGCGATATCCATGCAGACGCAGCGGTTGTAACCGAAAGCATCCGCACCGACGTGTCGGCGCTGCGCACCGAATTCGGCAAAACATCGCTGGGCCGCGATATGCTGGCGCTGGCGGACAAGCATAACATTTCGATTGTCTATGATGACGCGCTCAGCGGTACGAATACGCTGGGCAGCTACAACGCGGGCACCAAAACACTGCGCATGAACCCGACGCAGACGCTGGCGGAGCAAGTGATGATTATGTCGCACGAACTGCGCCATGCATGGCAGGACGTGGTGCTGGGCTACGGCGAGATGGAAAACCGTCTGCTGACGCCGCAGCAGCAATGGACGCTGCGCCGCTATCTGGAGGAGATCGGAAGAGC
>DQGU01000040.1 GCA_003524565.1 Rhodospirillaceae bacterium | reverse complement strand
TACGCTGGATGAAAAAGCCAAAACATACCCAGCATCGCCAAGCGGTATGCCGGGCGTGCAAACCATGCTGCCCGTGATGCTGAACCATGTGCACGAAGGCCGCCTGAGCCTGATGCGTCTTGTCGACTTGCTGGCGCATGGGCCGCAGCGCGTTTACGGCATTTGCGGCAAAGGCCGCATCGCCACCGGATACGACGCTGATTTCGCCGTGGTGGATTTGAAAGCCACGCGAAAAATCACCAACCGCTGGATTAAAAGCAAATGCGGCTGGACACCCTACGATGGTATGCAGGTCACAGGCTGGTGCGTGGGCACGGTTTTGCGCGGTCAGGTCGCGATGTGGGATGATGAAATCACGCTGAAGCGCCCCCTCGGCACCCCCGTACGGTTCGAAGAAACCTTGATAGAATCAACCATCACCGGCGCAGAGGATGTCACCCCGCCCGCGCATACCTGCTGCGGATAAAATAAAGAAAATCAATAAAAAACACGCGCTTATGTTAAAAACAGTAAACAATCCCGCCCTATTCCATGCGGGACTACATGATTTATTAAGCGAATGTATCTACAATCTTAAGGAACTGCCGCTGTCCGATTTCCGGACGGTCAGAGACGGCAGACAGCTGCAAATGAACTGCAAGATACAGGCGGGCACAGGGGTTCGTGATTGACAGAGCGGGATAACACACCAAAACCGGTCGGCAAAACCGGCACGTCCCTTTCGGGCTCGTTCCGGCAGCAATTCCGCGCCGCGTCGCTCTGGGACCATCTGGCCAGCCCTGTGCGCGTCTGGCGCAGCAAAATCAGCTGGCGCATCACCATCACCGTGTTCCTGACCATCCTGACCGTGCAGGCCGTTATCATGTTTGTGACGGCCAGCGACTTCAAGCGCCAGAAACTCTACGAAATGCGGGAGCTAGCACGCGTCTTTATTATATCGTCGCTCAGCGATACCAGCGACCCCCTCAGCGCCCCGCTGACGCAGGAAGCCGCCGACAGGCTTTTCAGCGAAACCATGATTAGCGGCATCGCCGTTTACGGGCTGGATAACAACCTGATACAGATTTTCGGCGATACCGTCATGCTGCGCCCTGCGGCAGACGCCGAAACGCCGCTGCAACAGCTGAGCGCAAGCAGCCGTTTTTATGAGGTTTCGCTGCGCGCGCAGGAGCTCCGCCGGCCTTATAATATTGTGGTGAAACTTTATACCGCCGGCATCACGCCGATGCTGAACCAGCATATCCGGCAATCCGTACTTATCATGCTTTTGCTATCGGGACTGGTGACCAGCGTCTTGATGCTAGTGCTCGGCCAGTGGCTTTTGGAGCCGGTGATGGTTCTGCGCAACAACCTGCTCAGCGCCGCGCAAAACCCCGAAAAACCCGATGTGCGCCGCCCCCGCCGCGAAACCCGCGATGAAATCGGCATTGCGCTGCGCATCGCCAACGACCTTATCCGCCAGAACGCGCATAACTTGCGCAAATTGCGCTCGCAGGCCGAAGACCGCATTCACAAGCTGGCCTATTACGATAACCTGACCGGCCTGCCCAACCGGACTTTCTTCCTTGAAAAGCTGGACGACAACATTCGCCACCGCGTGGCGGAAGAAGAGCGCCGCCTCGCCGTATTCGCCATCGACCTTGACCATTTCAAGGACATCAACGACACGATGGGCCATGAATTCGGTGATAAATTGCTGGAAGCTATCGGCAAGCGCCTCGTGAAGGCACTGCCGCCGGGCTCGCTTATTTCCCGCGCCAGCGCCGACGAATTTACGGCCATGGTTGTTTTGAAAGAAGACAACCCCGATACCGCCACGCTGGTTGACCGCATTTTCAACGCCATGGCGGAGCCCGTCAGCATCCTGCACGAGCGTTTTCAGGTTCGCGTATCCATCGGTGTTGCGCACTGCCCCGATGACGGTATGGAAGCGCGCCAGATTCTCAAAAACGCCGACATCGCCCTTAACCGCGCCAAAGAAGAAGGCCGCGACACGGTGCGTTATTATTCCGAAGATTTCGACCTTGCCGTACAGCAGCGTTTTCAGATGCTGCGCGATTTGCGCACCGCGCTCGACGAAAACCAGCTGCGTCTTTATTTCCACCCGCAGTTCGATTTGCGCACCGGCCAGATGATTGGTGCGGAGGCCTTGCTGCGCTGGTGGTGCCCCGACAACAGCAAAGAAGGCGGACGTTTCATTTCCCCTGCCGATTTCATTCCGGTTGCCGAACAGTCCGGTCTTATCGTGCCGATTGGCGAGTGGGTCATGAAAACCGCCTGCAAAATCAACAAACAGTGGCAGGATAAAGGCCTGCCGCCGTTCCGCATCGCCGTCAACATTTCGGGCGTACAGTTCCACCGCGCGGACATCGTCGCGCTGACCGCCACCGCGCTGAAAGAAAGCGGCCTTGACCCCAAATGGCTGGAGCTGGAAGTGACCGAAAGCGTGTTCATGGAAAACATGCACGTTGCCATCGATATTCTGAACCAGCTGCACCAGCTGGGCGTCGAGCTGGCCGTCGATGACTTCGGTACGGGCTATTCTTCGCTAAGCTATCTGCGCCAGTTCCCCATCGACCGTTTGAAAATCGACCAGTCGTTCATCAGAAACGCGCTGGTCAACAACGACGACCGCATGATTGCCAAGACCATCATCACCCTTGGCCACAGCCTGAACCTGAAAGTCATCGCCGAAGGCGTGGAAACGGTGGAGCACGAAGAATTCCTGAAATCCGAAGGCTGCGACGAGGTGCAGGGTTTCAAATACACCAAGCCCCTGCCGCAAGACCAGCTGCGCGAATATGTCATCAACCACACCAAGGCCATGGCCAAGACAAACCCGCCGCGCGCCATCGAGGATAAAGGCAGCGCCTAAGGCGCTACGCACGGCGATATTTCCGCTTAACGGCTATTCTTTTTCGCATCGCTGCATTATGCTTGGGGCATGACAGCTCTTGTATCACATCCCTTGTCCGCCCCCCTTTCCGGCACGCTGCGTGTCCCGGGTGATAAATCCATTTCGCACCGCGCGCTGATGTTTGGCGCGCTGGCGGCGGGCGTCACCGAAATCACCGGCCTTTTGGAAGGCGAAGACGTCATACATACCGCCGAAGCGCTTGAAGCGATGGGTGCGCAAATCGCCCGCCCCGCCGAAGCTGGCGGTGTGTGGCATGTCACAGGCGTTGGTCTTGGCGGACTCAAAACGCCGGCAAAGGAAATCTACCTTGGCAACAGCGGCACATCGACACGGCTTTTGATGGGGCTGGTCGGGGGCTATCCTGTGCGCGCCACGTTTACAGGCGATGCATCCCTCAGCAAACGCCCGATGGCGCGCGTGAGCAAGCCGCTTGAGCAGATGGGCATTAAAATCACCGCAACCGATGGCGGCAAATTACCGCTGACGGTCGAGGGCGCGGAGACCTTGCGCGAAATTTCCTATACCCTGCCCGTTGCATCGGCGCAGGTGAAATCGGCGGTTATTCTGGCCGCCCTTGCCTGCGAAGGCGAAAGCACGGTGACCGAACCCGAGCCCACGCGCGACCATAGCGAGCGTATGCTGCGCTTTTTCGGCGCAAACATCAAAAGCGAGAAAAAGCCCGATGGCAGCAATGTCGTCACCGTCAAAGGCAAGCCCGTTTTGACAGGCAAGCCCGTGATGGTACCGGCTGACCCCAGCTCCGCCGCTTTCGCCACAGTGGCGGCGCTGATTGTGCCGGGGTCGGATGTTTTGCTGCCGCAAGTATCCATCAACCCGCTGCGCACAGGGCTTTATGCCACACTGCGCGATATGGGCGCGGATATCACGTTTGAAAACGAACGCGAGCTTTCGGGCGAGCCTGTCGCCGATATCCGCGTGCGCCACAGCCGCCTGAAAGGCATCAAGGTGCCCGAAGCGCGCGTGCCGTCGATGATTGACGAATTTCCCATTCTTGGCGTCGCCGTCAGCTTTGCCGAGGGCACGACCTATATGTCCGGCCTTGAAGAGTTGCGCGTGAAAGAAAGCGACCGTCTGGCCGCCATTCACCGCGGGCTTACCGCCGCAGGCGTCACGGCGCGCATGGGCGAAAGCACATTGGAAGTAGATGGCCTGCGCGGCGCAAAACCGCAAGGCGGCTGCACCATCGAAACGCATCTCGACCACCGCATCGCCATGAGCTTTCTGGTGCTGGGTATGGCCAGCCTGGCCCCCATTGAAATCGACGATGCCGATACCATCAATACAAGCTTTCCGGCATTCGCCACGCTGATGAACGCGCTGGGCGCCGATATTCGCAGCATAGGGGAAACCGCATGAGCAGCTGGCCGACGGACGGTATTATCGTTTTCGGCCTGCTGGTGGCGGCGCTTGGCTGCATTATCGCGCATCCACTTTTTAACTACGGTGTAAATGCACAGGAAACGCCGCAGGCCGACGGATATTTCCACATGCGCCCGCTGCGCGCGGCGAAGGTTTTGTGCTTCGGCCTTTTTCTTGTCGGTGTTTGCGCAATTTATGCAGCCCTGCAAAGCGGCGCGTGTTTCAATATGTCTGCGGCAGAGAATGCGCAGAACCGCGCTATCGGTTTTCTTGTTTCCGGCATTTTGATGCTGGGGGCGCTTTATTGCTGCTATTCCCTGCTGCTGCGCCGTTTTTCATTCAACCGCGAATATATCAAGGCCGCATCGCCTTTCGGCGGCGAGAAAACATTGCGCTTCGCTGACATCACGCAGGCGTTTGTCAAAAGCGACCAGCTGCAACTGACAGACGCAAACGGCACCACCCTCGCCGTACCCGGCCAGCGCAGCGGCATGGCGCAGTTTTCTGCCGTGCTGGACAGCTACCTGCTGCGCTTCGCACAGCCCGAAGCGGTGGAGCCTATTCCGGAGACGGAGATGCTGGTCGGCAAACCTATCCGCCTGCGGTTCTTTACGCTGGGCGAAGATTGCATGCCCGTCCTGGCGCGCGACGTTGGCGGCACGGTCGGCAGCATTCAGGGCAACAGCATGGTTGTACGCACGGCATCGGGCAAAGACATCACCTGCCCGATTATCGTGCAGGGCATCGGCCCCGACGTGACGCTGCCGCCCGCCACGATGGGCATCGTTGCAAATTATTTCATCGCCCGCGCTGCGGACGCACCTGCAGAATAGCGCCCCAATCGCGGTTAAGCGAATCGCTGGCCGCGGCTGCTGCGCTGCACGGATGCAGAAATGCAGCCAACCCCTTGAAAAGAAATTCCATAAAACGACATTGAATCTCATGGTCTTTTTGTGGTATGACAGCCGTGCCGGTTGCCGGTTTATTAACGATATGTTAATCTTTCTTTTTAAGAGGATTAACATTTTCAGGCATTTAGTGCCCAAGGGGATTTTCATGCAGGCCAACTTCAGAAAGACCGATTTTATCCCGCAGCCCAAAGCCGCCGGCGATGCCAACAAAAAAACCGTGATTGCTGTAGATGGCCCCGCCGCATCGGGCAAAGGCACACTCGCGCGCAAGCTTGCAGAGCGCCTTGGCTATGCCTACCTCGATACGGGCGCGCTTTACCGCGCCGTCGGTCTTGCAACGCTGGAAAGCGGCGGCAACCCCGACAGCTGGCAGGACGTGCAAACCGCCGTCGCCATCATCACCCGCAATCTGACGCCGGAGCTTTTGGCCAGCCCCGCGCTGCGCATGCCGGAAGTGGCCGAAGCCGCCTCCAAAGTCGCTGCCATCCCTGAAGTGCGTCAGGCCCTACTCGATTACCAGCGCGCCTTTGCCGCAAACCCGCCCGGCAACGTCGGCGGCGCCGTTTTGGACGGCCGCGACATCGGCACCGTTATCTGCCCGAATGCAGACGTGAAATTCTTTGTGACCGCTTCGGTGGAAGAGCGCGCGCGCCGCCGCTTTGAAGAGCTGAAATCGACCAGCCCCGACAAAGGCGCCATCCTCAGCCAGTCGCAAGTGCTGGCCGACCTGAAGCGCCGCGACGAGCGTGACCAGAGCCGCGCAACCGCACCGACCAAATCCGCAGCCGATGCTTATGTCCTCGACACCACGGCGCTGAATGCGCAGCAGGCACTTGACCAGGCCATCAGCGTTATCCGCGCGAAGTTCCTGTCGGAAACCAACGATAACGCCGCCGCACTGCGCAAACCGCCGCAGCCCTGACGGCCACTTGTTTTAATAAAAAAGGCTTCCCTTGCGGGAAGCCTTTTTCTTTTATGGTGCATCTTGCCTATGCGTAAGCGTTCATCAATGTTTCATCGCCGCTGTAAAGGCTGGCCATGAAGTTGCTGTCTTTTTCGCTCGCGCGTCTTTCTGCCATTTTTTCGTCCAGCAGTTCTTTGAGCTTTTCGAAATCGATGCTGCCATCCTCGTTCTGGATGCTTTCGGCTGCTTCGTCGCCAAAATCCTCAGCAACTTTTTCAAGCAAGCTGGCGGTATCCACACCGCCTTGTTCATCACCGAACATGCCCGTTTCGGGCGGCGGCGGCGGCGGCGCAGACGGTTTTTCAACACCGTTTGCCGCCAAAAACGCATCAAGTTTTTCGACGTTTATCGTGCCGTCTTCGTTTTTGATGCTTTCAAGGGCTTCCTCGCCGAATTCGGCGGTGAATTTTTCCTCGAACTTTTGCTGCATTTTAGCCATATCCATACCACCTTGCGGCGGCATCGGCGCTGTTTGTGAAGTAACTGAAGAAATCATGGCATCCTCCATATAGGTTTGACGTATGGTTTCCTGCGCACACGCCCGTCTGGCCATCGGTGGCTCCCGCAAAAAGAGCCGTTTCGGAAAAGGGAGTTTCCCGCCCGCCGCCATTCGGTTCACTTTGCCGTTGCGCAGTAAGGAAGGGCAAAAATCTCCGGTAAATTGACGACTTTAAAAAAATTTTAAAAAAAGCGAAGAGTTTTGCGCGCGTCTGCGTATCAACGGGTACGGGAAATTATATTCATGCCTGATAACGCGATAGTCCTGCCCTGCCGCTGCGCGCCCTGCCGGGCGGTCGCAAAGGATGCGGTATGAGCAGCGCGGAGGACAAACGCAGTGACGCCGCACTGATGGCGGCCATCGCAGCGGGGGAGCAAAGCGCCTATGCCGCGCTGGTATCGCGTCACAGCATGCGCTTTTTCCGGCTGGCCTACCGCCTGACGGGCAGGCACGAGGATGCGGAGGACGTAGTGCAGGAGGCTTTTATCCAATTATGGCGGGCACCCCACATGTGGGACCCCGCACACGGCAGTTTATTTACAACCTGGTTTTATCAGGTCGTCAGCAACCGCGCCCTGAGCTTGCGACGGCAGGCGGCGCGCCACCCGCAAGAGGCGCTGGGCGATATCGTCGATAGCCAGTGCGGCGCCGAAGAAACCCTGAATGCCAAGCATCGCCGCCTTTGGCTGGAAGGCCGTATCCGCGCTCTGCCGGAGCGGCAAAAACTGGCACTTGTTTTGTGTTTTTACGAAGAGCTGAGCAATCACGAGGCCGCAGAAGTGATGGGCATCGGCATCAAGGCGCTCCAGTCGCTTTTGATGCGCGCGAAAACCACGCTGCGTGAGGATATAAACAGTTTTGACGAATTGAAAGCAGGGGGACGGGGATGAGAAAACAGATGCTCGAAGACCTTTTGATGGTACACGGAACAAATCCGCAAAACTGGCCGGCGGATATGCGCGCGTCCATGGAAACCTGCCTGAAATCATCCCCGCGTTTTGCAGCGGATTACGCGGCGCTTGCGCGGCTTGAAGGGGAGCTGAAAAGCTGCCTGCGCGCACCCGCCGCCCCTGCGCTGGCCGCGCGAATTATTGCGGCAACGCCGCCGCTGCAACGCACCTATCTGCCGCCGCAGGGGCTTAGCGGGCAGGAGCGCGCCTTGCTGGCGGCCTGTCTTACGGGCGCGCTCGTGATAGGGGCGGGCATCGGTTATTTCATCGGTGGCGGCACCGTGGACGACAGCCTGTCGCGCCTTGCAACCGCCGCGCTTTACGGGGGGAGAGCCTTGATATGATTTTAACGCGGCAGGGAAAACTACTGGTAGGCTCACTGTTTCTGAACGTTTTTCTGTGCGGTATTCTGGCCGGATTTTTCATGCGCGGCGGATTTCCGCCACCGCAGGGCATGGGCGAGCGCGACCCCATGCAGGGTGTCGCCCGTGTGCTGCCCGCAGACAAAGCAGCGGCGCTTGAGGGTATCATGCGCAAGCATTTCGAAGAGCGCCGCGAGGGCGACGCCGATATCCGAGACATCCGGCGCGAGATGGACGATATTCTGGCCGCCGATAATTTCGACATCCGCGCGTTCAAGGCGAAGGCGGAGGAAATGCACACGGCGCAGGAAAAACTTTTTGCCGCCATGAATGATGACCTTGCACAGTTCTTCTCCGGCCTTAGCAAGGAAGAACGCCGCAAGCTGGCCGAACATTTCCGCAAAAACGCACCGCCCATGGGCGGCCCGCTGCCGCCCAAACCGCCAAGGCCGGATATGCATGGGGACGACCAGCGCGGCTTTGACGCGGACGGCGGAAAGTAGGCACACCCATACAGTTTAATTTATTATGTTAATAATAGGGCTTTTTATGGTCGCAAAATTCTGTGCGCGCCGACCCACGCCTCATACGACCCTAGAAATAGATGCTTATGCCTGTTTTTTCGTGGGTTTTCATTGACTCTCGTCGCCTGAATCCCCTAAATGGCGCGAGCAATCCGCAAGGCTCGGGTGCCGCATGGCGGCCTGTGGGTTGTATTTCATATGAAAAGTGAGAACTAAACACATGGCAAAAGTAGCCACTAAAATTATCGAAGGTGTCAGCGCTGCGGACATCACCGGCGAGAAAATGAGCTTCGCGGCTCTGCTCGACGAAACCTTGAAGGATGTTAAATCCTTCGAAGGCAGCGTCGTTGAAGGGACGGTCATCGGCATTGATGACGAATTCGTCACCCTCGACGTTGGTCTGAAATCCGAAGGCCGTATCCCGCTGCGCGAATTCGGCGCTGCCGGCGTGCGCGCTGAAATCAAAAAAGGCGACAAGGTCGAAGTATTCGTCGAGCGTCTTGAGAACAAAGAAGGCGAAGCGGTCCTGAGCCGTGAGAAAGCCCGCCGCGAAGAAAGCTGGGTTCTGCTGGAAAAGCAGCACAAAGCGAACGAGCGCGTCACCGGTATCATCTTCGGCCGCGTCAAAGGCGGCTTCACGGTGGACCTCAACGGCGCCGTTGCGTTCCTGCCCGGCTCGCAGGTCGATATCCGCCCCGTGCGCGATATCTCCCCGCTGTTCGGCACGCCGCAGCCTTTCCTTATCCTGAAAATGGACCGCCAGCGCGGTAACATCGTTGTTTCCCGCCGTGCGGTTCTCGAAGAGTCCCGCGCAGAGGCACGCAGCGAGCTGGTTTCCAACCTCAAAGAAGGTCAGGAACTGCAAGGCGTGGTCAAGAACATCACCGATTACGGTGCGTTCATCGACCTCGGCGGTGTTGACGGTCTTCTGCACGTCACCGACATTTCCTGGAAACGCATCAACCACCCGTCGGAAGTTTTGTCTGTCGGCCAAACGGTCAACGTCAAAATCATCCGCTTCAACGAAGAATCCCAGCGTATCAGCCTCGGCATGAAACAGCTGGAAGGCGATCCTTGGGGTGATGTTGCCGGCAAGTTC
>DQGU01000147.1 GCA_003524565.1 Rhodospirillaceae bacterium | reverse complement strand
CCGCTGCGCGACGGCGTCATCGCCGACTTCGAAGCGGCCGAATTCATGATTAAATACTTCATCAGCAAAGTGCACAACCGCCGCAGCTTCGCCTCTCCGCGCATGGTTATCTGCGTGCCCTCCGGCTCCACCGCCGTCGAGCGCCGCGCCATTCAGGAATCTGCCGAAAGCGCCGGCGCGCGTGACGTCAGCTTGATTGAAGAGCCGATGGCGGCCGCTATCGGCGCCGGCCTACCGGTGACCGAGCCCACAGGTTCGATGGTCGTTGATATCGGCGGCGGCACGACGGAAGTTGCCGTCATTTCCCTCGGCGGTATCGTCTATGCGAAATCCGTGCGCGTTGGCGGCGACAAAATGGATGATGCCATCATCAGCTACATCCGCCGCACGCATAACCTTTTGATTGGCGAAGCCACGGCCGAGCGTATCAAAAAAGAAATCGGCTCCGCCTGCCCGCCCGAAGAAGGCGAAGGCCGCATGATGGAAATCAAAGGCCGCGACCTGATGAACGGCGTGCCGAAAGAGCTGGTGATTTCGGAGCGTCAAATTGCCGAAGCGCTGGCCGAACCTGTCGGCGCGATTATCGACGCCGTGAAGGGCGCGCTTGAACACACCGCGCCGGAACTCGCGGCTGACATCGTTGACCGCGGTATTGTTATGACGGGTGGCGGCTCGCTGCTCTCCAACCTCGACTATGTCCTGCGCTATGCGACGGGTCTGGCCGTGACGGTTGCCGATGACCCGCTGTCTTGCGTCGCTCTCGGCTCCGGTCAGGCGCTGGAAACGGGCAAGAAGCTCAACGGCGTTCTCAGCAAAATGTATTAATTCCCGCTCCCCTCACGGGGCATGTGGAACGCGCGCGGCCTACAGGCGTAGGCACCGCACTCCGGCTTATGGGTTTTTCGAACGGACGGCGCAGGGGCTTTGCCTATCCGGCAGGCTAATCCACATAGTTTTCAGGGGTTTGGGCAAAAGTCTTTTTGCCTTTATTAATAAATCGCTGTTATAATAAGGGTGCTGGAGAGGCAAAAACGCTTCTTTGGCTCTTTTGCTTAAGGGAAAGGGCGTCCGGTGAGCCGGAGAAACCGCAAAGATACCTTTCAGGCCATGACGCTGCGCAGTCTGGCAACCCGCCTGACACCGGCGGCGCTCATCCTGTTGTCTTTGACCCTGATGGTTTTTTACAAAATTGACAGCCTGCCCGTTGAACGCCTGCGCGTGACCGTGACCGATGTCGTCGCGCCCGTGATGTCTGGCGTGTCCAAGCCTTTCGCTGCGGCGGGCGATTCCTTCGACGGCATTCGCACGATGCGCGAGATGAAAGCCGAAAACATCCGCCTGCGCGAAGACAACGCCAAGCTGCAACAATGGTACGAAGCCGCGCTGAAACTGCAGGCCGAAAACCAGTCCTTCCGCGAGCTTTTGAACGTCAAAGCCGACCCCGCGCTGGAATTCGTGACCGCGCGCATCATCTCGGACCCGGGCGGCACGTTTGTCAAAAGCGTGCTGCTGCATGTGGGCAGCGCGCATAACGTCGGCAAAGGCAACGCCGTCATGTCCGGCCACGGCCTGATTGGCCGCGTGGTCGAGGCGGGCCTGCAATCCGCCCGCGTGCTTTTGATTACCGACCTTAACTCCCGCATTCCCGTGATGGTGCAAAACACCCGCACCCGCGCGATTTTGGCGGGCCGCAACAGTGATTTGCTGCGTCTTGAACGCCTGCCCATCGACAGCGGGCTCAGCGTCGGCCAGCGCATCGTGACATCGGGCGACGGCGGCCAGCTGCCGGCAGATATTCCCATCGGCACCATCGTCGATATCGGGCCGCAGGGCGTTCTGGTGCGCCCCCTGACGGCGATTGAAAAAGTGACCTATGTGCAGGTCATTAATACGGCCGTTGACCCTGCGCTTATCAGCGGCGATTTGTCGGCGACTGCGCCGTAAACAGGCGGAAGCGTTTCTCATGACATTACGGGTACAGGATAGCTGGAAAGGTATTCTTCTTTCTGCGGCCAGCCGCCTTGGCCTGATGTGCCTTGTCATTTTCGTTTTGCTGATTGTCAGCACGTTTCCCCTGCCCGGTGCGCATTTCTCCGAAGTGCGTCCGGCCTTTGTGCTGATGGCCGTTTTTTACTGGACTATTCTTTGGCCGGGGGTTTTCACCTATTTCCTGACCTTCTGCCTTGGCATCGCGCTTGATTTGCTGGCGGGGTTTCCGCCGGGGCTGAATGCACTGCCGCTGGTACTGGTGCAATGGACAACGTTTCGCCAGCGCAAATTCCTGCTGGGGCAGCCCTTCCGCGTGGTCTGGGCCGGGCTGGCGCTGGTCGCCGTTTGCACGGGGGCTTTGCAGTGGCTGATGTATTCGATTTTCACCGGCCATGCGATTGCCGTGCGCCCGCAGGTGGTCAGCGTTGTTTTGACCTGCGCGCTGTTTCCGGTGGCCGCGCCCGCGCTTTCGGCCTTCGGGCGCTGGGTTGCCGCGCGCTCCTCGCTCAGCGGGAAATAGGCTTCCTCCCGCGGCTGCTATCGGCAGTTTTTACGCCTAGTTTGTCTTTCAAAGTCTTCCGCGCAAAGATACTATAGCCCCCATGAACCGCGACATGGAACGCTACAAAGAATTCTCCCGCCGCGCGCTGATTATCGGCGCGGGGCAGGCGGCGATTTTTGCGGTGCTCGCGGGGCGTCTCGGCTTTTTGCAGGTCGTGGAGCAGGAAAAATTCCAGATGCTGTCCGACCGCAACCGCATCAGCATGCGGCTTGTCGCGGCGGGGCGCGGCGAAATCATGGACCGCTTCGGCGTGCCGCTCGCCATCAATACCCAGAACTTCCGCTCTTTCGTGGTGCCGGAACAAACGGACGACGTTGAAAAAACGCTGGAAAAACTCGCGCATTTTATTCCCGTGACCGAAGAAGACAAACAGGAAGTGCTGGTGCAGATGACGCGCCACCGCCGTTTCACGCCGCTTTTGGTCAAGGAAAACCTGACATGGGATGACATGGCGCGCGTCGAAATGAACCTGCCGGATTTGCCGGGCGTATCGATTGATGAAGGCGAAATCCGCTCTTACCCCTTCGGTGCGGCAACATCGCATATCATCGGCTATGTCGGGCGCGTCAGCCAGTCGGAACTGACGGACGATCCCGTGATGACCCTGCCCGGTTTTCGTATCGGCAAAAACGGCGTTGAAAAAAGTTTCGACGAAACGCTGCGCGGCACGGCCGGGCAGGTACAGGCCGAAGTCAACGTCGTCGGCCGCGAAATCCGCGAGCTGAACCGTGCCGACCCTAAAAAAGGCCACCGCCTGACGCTGACGCTGGATGCGGATTTGCAAATGCAATGTCAGGAAATGCTGGCGCGCGAACGCAGTGCTTCCGCCGTCGTGATGGACGCGCATAACGGCGAAGTTTATGCCCTTTGCTCCCACCCCGGTTTTGACCCTAACCTGTTCAGCCGCGGCATCCCCGCCGACGTGTGGGAAGAACTTTTGGCTGACGATACACACCCACTGACGAACAAGGCGGTATCGGGGCAATATCCGCCCGGCTCCACGTTTAAAATGGTGACGTCACTGGCCGCGCTGGAAGCGGGCATCGGCCCCGGCTTCAAGGTTTTTTGTCCGGGTTATTACATGCTCGGCAATCATAAATTCCACTGCTGGAAACAGGGCGGGCATGGTTATGTGGATGCGGTGCAGGCGCTCGCGCAGTCCTGCGACTGCTATTATTACGAAGTCGGTAAACGCATCGGCGTCGATGCCATTGCGAAAATGGCGCGCAGGCTTGGCTTTGGCGACAGGCTTGGCTTTGAAATTCCGAACGAAGGGCCGGGTCTGATACCGGACCGCGCGTGGAAACAGCGCCGCCGCGGCGAAGCCTGGCAGCAGGGCGAAACGCTCAATACCGCTATTGGTCAGGGACATGTGCTGGCAACGCCGCTGCAACTGGCGACCATGACGGCGCGTCTGGTCAATGGCGGGCGGGCGGTGAAACCGCTTTTGGTGCGCACGATTGAAGAAGAAGGCAGCCAGCTTAAAAACTGGCCGTCGCTGGGGCTTGACCCCAACCATCTGGCGATAGTTATGCGCGGCATGAACGCGGTGGTAAACGAAGCGCGCGGGACGGCAGCTGGCGCACGCATCCGCGAAGAAGGCTACTCCATGGCCGGCAAAACCGGCACGGCGCAGGTGCGCGCGATTACGGCGGCGCAGCGCGCGGCGGGCGTAAAAAACGAAGACCTGCCGTGGCGGCAGCGTCACCATGCGCTGTTTGTAGGCTACGGCCCCGTTGAAAACCCCCGCTATGTGGTGTCCGTTGTGGTCGAACACGGGGTGGGCGGCAGCAAAGCGGCGGCGCCGCTGGCGCGCGATATTCTGCTCGCGACCCAAAAGCGTGACCCGCAGAAAATCCATACGGTTGACGAGGCGATAGAGGCGGCCATGAAAGAAAAAGCGCGGATTGAAAAAACCGCCCCCGGCCCTGCGCGCCCGCCCGTTAAAACCAACAAACGCACATCGGGGGGATAGCAGGCATGTTCAACCGCGATAACCTCACACTTCCCGAAAAATTCTTTTCCATCAGCTGG